>NZ_JBIAQF010000048.1:0-36584 GCF_042888885.1 Streptomyces sp. NPDC002742 | reverse complement strand
CCCTGTCTTCATGCACCGGCGCCGCCGCGATCACCCGATCCAGAACCCAGTTCGACTGACCACGCCCATCGACCGGTATGCGGAAGCCTTCTCAGCAGCCGCGAGCCGGGCGTTTTCGCGCACCTTCGAGGCGGTATTGGCGGACAACAGCGCGGCGGTAGCCCCCAGCGTGACAACATCAACGCATGGGCATCTTCAACTCCATCGCGCGTGGCCTCGGTAGCCTCCGCCCGCTGTCCGACGCGGAACTCGCAGACGAACGCGAGGCACTGCGAGAGCGTTACGTATCCGCTGGGGATGTCATTGAAGCGGATAAACTGTACGACGAGCTGCACCGCTACGATGCAGAGATGATTCGCCGTGCAAACGAGGCCTATGCCCGCGAGAACCCGAACCCACCAGAGCCCAGGCATCGCGAGCACGGGTGGTACCTGCCGAACGACGACTAGGGCCTGTGTCATGTCGTGATCAATCTTGCGGATCCGGGTCCGTCTGGAGGGTGGATCCGGTAGGAATGCGGTCGTGACGCGTAGGCAACTCACGGTTGGCCAGTGGGAGTTGATCGAGCCGTATCTGCCGATCGGCGAGTACGGTCCGTACCCCGAGCGGCTGCGGGATCAGTTCGAGGGGGTGATCTGGCGGTTCAAAACCAGCGCGCAGTGGCGTGAGATGCCGGCCGAGTTCGGGCCGTGGCCGACCGTCTATGGACGGTTTCGGGTCTGGCGGAACGCCGGTGTCTTCACCGCACTTCTGGAGGGCCTGATCGCCGAGGCCGCCCGCCGGGGGAAGACGGACCTGTCGCTGGTCAGCGTGGACTCCACCACGGCCCGCGCGCACCACGACGCGGCCGGACTACAGGTGGACCGCGAGGTGCTGGACGCCCTGGAGGAAGCCGCTGCCGAGGAGGAGCGGGCTCGGCAAAAGGGGGCGGCGCGGGGGGACGGAACGGGCAGGACGGCGAAAGCGACCCCGGGCGGGAAGAACGGCGACGTGTCCGGCGGCGGTACCGGCTCCGTCTGAAGGAAGCCCTGCTCGGCAGGTCCCGCGGCGGGCTGACCAGCAAGATTCACCTTGTCGCCGACCGCAGGTGCCGCCCGCTGGCGTTCGTCCTGACCGCCGGGCAGGCCGCGGACAGCCCGCAGTTCATCCCCGTGCTGAACAAGATCCGCGTCCGACTGCCGGCCGGCAGGCCCCGCACCCGGCCGGGCGCCGTCGCTGCGGATAAGGCCTACTCGTCTCGCGGCAACCGCTCTTACCTGCGGAAACGCGGCATCAAGGCGGTGATCCCGGAGAAGAAGGACCAGGCCGCCAACCGCGCGAAGAAAGGCAGCCGCGGGGGCAGGCCCGTCAGCCACGACGCAGACCTCTACAAGGAGCGCAACACCGTCGAGCGCCTGATCAACCGGCTGAAGGACTGGCGCGGCATCGCCACACGCTTCGACAAGACCCCCGAGAGCTACCTCGCCGGCCTCGAACTCCGCGCCTCGATGATCTGGATCGACGACCTGTTACGAACAGCCGATTGATCACGACATGACACAGGCCCTAGTGTCCTGCGCCGGAGATTCGTTGGCAGAAGCGGGCGAGTGAGTCGAGGATCTCTTCGGCTGTCTTGGTCCAGGTGAACGGGGTCGGGTTCGCGTTCCACTGTTTGACCCAGGCGCGGATGTCGGCTTCCAGGGAACGCACGCTCTTGTGGGCGCCGCGGCGGATCTTCTGGTCGGCGAGGAAGCCGAACCATCGTTCCACCTGGTTGATCCAGGAGGAGCCGGTGGGTGTGAAGTGCAGGTGGAACCGCGGGTGTTTGGCCAGCCATGTCTTGATGGCCGGGGTCTTGTGGGTGCCGTAGTTGTCGCAGATCAAGTGGACCTGCAGGTGCCCGGGAACCTCGTTGTCGATCTTGATGAGGAACTTCTTGAACTCCGCGGCCCGGTGCCGGTGGTGCAGGGAGGTGATGACTTCGCCGGTCGCGACGTCGAAGGTCGCGAACAAGGTGGTCAGGCCGTTACGGACATAGTCATGAGTGCGGCGCTCGGGCATGCCGGGCATCATCGGCAGCACCGGCTGGGAGCGGTCCAGGGCCTGGATCTGGGACTTCTCGTCCACCGACAGGACCACCGCGCCCTCGGGCGGGTTGAAATACAGGCCCACCACGTCGTAGACCTTCTCCACGAACAGTGGGTCCGTCGAGAGCTTGAACGTGTCGCTCAGGTGCGGCTTGAGCTGGAATCGTCGCCAGATCCGGCCCACGGTGGACTTCGACAGGCCACTGCGGTCGGCCATGGACGCACGGGACCAGTGCGTGGCGTTCTTCGGGATCTCTTCCAGCGTGCTGACCACGACGGCCTCCACCTGGTCCACGCTGATGGTGGGCGGCCGGCCCGGCCGGGGTTCGTCCACCAGCCCGTCCAGCCGGGCGGCCAGAAACCGGCGACGCCACTTGCGGACCGTGTCCGCCGCGATGTGTAACTCGCGTGCCACCACAACAATCGGTGGCACATCAGCACCGTCGCATGCCAACACGATGCGAGCCCGCAAGGCTACTGCCTGCGCAGATGACGCCCTGCGGGCCCAACGCTCCAACACCACACGCTCATCGGGCGACAACAGCAACGGTTCCAACTTCGGGCCACGACGAGGCACCGGCACATCCGCAGAAGCACTCATACACAAATTAACGACGGATCTCCGGCGCAGGACACTAGTGTTCTGAGTCGGGAATTCTGTTCAGATGTATAGGCTTGCTCTATGGCGCGGACGGGGCGGCGTTGCTGTCCGCAGGAAGGGTGTTCGCGCCGGCCAATCGCCACGCCGCTCTGCACCCAGACCGCACCGGCGATCGAGGACGCACCAGCGGCAGTTGGGGCAAGGGCCACGGCCATCGGGGCTGGAGTCCGTCGAACGAACGGCTCACTTGGGCCGCTTCGGCCGGCTGAGACAGAACTCCGTTGCCAGGTGCCGATGTTCACGCCCCGGCGCTCCCACCGCCCCGCTCGACCGGGATCCACAGCTGCGAGCCGGTCTCCGCGCCGATCTCCACCGGCCGCGTCAGCAGAAGCTCCGGGCCTGGCCGGGCCGTGTACAGGTTCGAGGGGAACCACTGCGTGAACACGTCTCGCCACAGTTCCTGGAGTGCGCTCGGATAGGGCCCGTGGTTGTCGAAGACCGCCCAGGTGCCGGCCGGCACGTCGAGGGCGTCGAGCTCCTCGGCGACCACCTCGGGACCGGTCACCACGCCGACCCAGTAGTCCGCCTCTGCGCCCTCCTCCCGGCTGTCGGTCAGGTACACCACCGCCGACAGGACCCCCTCCGGCTCCCCGCCGGCCAGCCCCTTCATCCGGACGATCGCCTGCTTGTCCAGGCTCTCCACGTGCGCCGCGGCCGCCGCGTTGAGCCCCTCGTGCACGAGGGGGACCCGGGCCTTCCTGCCGACGACCCGAAACGACTCCTTCTCCACGATCCGGTACCGCATGGTCGTGCTCCCCTCGACGACGACGCGGAAGGACATGCGCGGCTGTGCCGTGAGCACCGCACCCGTGCGCCGGGCCTCGCCCGGTCCGATGCCGTGCACCGACCGGAATGCCCGGGCGAACGCCTCGCCCGAGCCGTACCCGTACCGCACCGCGACATCGAGCAGCGTCAGCTCCCCGGCCAGCACCTCGGCGCCGGCGAGTGTCATCCGCCGACGCCGTACGTAGACCGCGAGCGGCATCCCGGCGAGCGCGGAGAACAGCCGCCGGAAATGGTACTCCGAGACCGCGGCGATCCGGGCGACCTCGGCCATGTCGACCTCTTGGTCGAGGCAGGACTCCAGGTGGTCCAGCGCCTGATTCAGCCGCTCCAGCACGCGTATCCGCCCTTGCCTTGTGGGACAGCCACCGATACGGCCGGGCTCGGAGACGACCGGCCGGGCCGCCGGCAGACCGCGGGGCGGCGGCGGGAGCGGTCGGCTGACGGGCTCACCGCGCGACCCGTCAGGCCGCCTCACCGCAGTAGAGAAGATCTGATCGCACCCCGCCCGACAAAACCGGTGCGGGAATTGTTGGGCGGGAAGCCCTGGGATTATTTGAGGCTTACGCCCATGAACGATGTTAGGGGATTTTGCGATCCGGGGTTTGCCGCAGTCCGTGAGGCACTCGCGGCTTTGCTCGGCAAGGACGACGTGGGCGCCTCGGCGGCCGTCTTCATCGACGGCGAGCCGGTGGTCGACCTCTGGGGCGGGTACGCCGACGCGAACCGCTCCGTCGGCTGGGAACGCGACACCCTCACCGGTGTGAACTCGACGACCAAGAACATGATCGCCCTGTGCGCGCTGATTCTCGCCGACCGGGGCGAGCTCGATCTGTCCGCGCCGGTCGCCGCCTACTGGCCCGAGTTCGCCGCGGCCAGCAAGGAGAACGTGCTGGTACGACACGTCCTGTCGCACACCGCGGGGCTTCCGGACCTGTCCGGGCTGACGGCGGTCGAGGACCTCTACGACTGGGAGAGCGTGACGACAGGACTGGCCGCGCAGGCACCCGAGTGGGAGCCAGGAACGGCCGCCGGCTATCACGCACTCACCTTCGGCTTCATTGTGGGTGAGATCGTCCGCCGCATCACCGGCCGCGGTCTCGGCGAGTTCTTCGCCGAAGAGGTGGCCGAACCGCTGGGCGCGGATTTCCACGTCGGGCTCTCCTCCGACCATGACCACCGCGTCGCACCGCTCATCCCGCCACCGTCACTGACCGACGCATACGCTGCCAGTGCACCGCCGGGCCCAGACGGCACACGCCGGGAGAACACCGGAGCGGTTGTCCGGGTCAAGGACGCCAACTCCGTGCCCTGGCGCCGTGCGCAGATCCCCGCGGTGAACGGTTTCGGCAACGCTCGCTCTGTCGCCCTCGTCCAGTCGGTGCTGGCGAACCAGGGGTCGGCGGGCGGCGTGCGACTGCTGTCCCCCCAGGGATGCGAGCCGGCGTGGCAGGAGGTGTTCCGCGGCGACGACCGCGTGCTGGGGACGCCGATGTCCTGGACGGTCGGATTCGGCAAGTTCGGCGACACCTTCGGCTGGGGCGGCTGGGGTGGCTCGCTGGTCGTGAGCGATCCCGGTTCGCACATGACCGTGGCCTATGTCATGAACCAGATGATCGACCGGGACCGGCAGGAGGACGACCGGGGCATGGAGATCGTGATGGCCGCCTACAGCGGCCTGCGCTGACAGGGCAACAGGCGCATTCCGGAACCACACGGGCTGCTCTCTCCGCCGCTCTCAGCCCCGCACTCAAGTGGAACAGCCGTCAGTCACGCTGCGAGGCGGGCCCATCGGGCTTCCCCTCTTCGGGTTCGAGGGCACGAGCGCTGCGGTTCTCCTGCACGGCCAAGATCCTCATACATGGACACCCGGCCGGGATTGGGCCGACACACACTGACTCGGCCGTCCCCTGTTCGTGTAACCGCCCGCCCACTCCTCGTGCCCGCCGGTACGATCACGGCACGCGAGCGGGGGGCTCGTGAGCGAGGGGGCGGGGATGAGTAACGGCAACACCGTTGTGCGCAGGAGCACTTGGCCGTGGCGGTTAGCCGCTTCGATCGCCACGACGGCCGTGGTGCTCAGCGGCTGCGGTTCCGGGGACGACGGCAAGGCGGCCGGGCCGAGCTCTTCGGCACCTTCGAGATCCGGCGCACCAGCCACGTCCGGCTCTCCATCAGCCGTCACGTCCGGCTCCCCCTCGGGCGCCGCGTCCGCGTCCTCCTCGGGGGACGCGTCGTCACTGACGCCGTTCCAGGCGGACCCCGCCAAGGTGCCCAGGACGAACGGCCGGGCCGAGGCGCTGGCAGCGGTCGTCGCGCTGACACCGCAGGCGTGGGGTGCCGATTTCCGGGAGCAGCGGCCGGCCGTGAGCACTCCGGGCACGGCCGCCGTGCTGGACGAGCAGTGCCGGTGGGAGCGGCGGGCGCTGCCTCAGGGCGTCCTGGCTTCCCTGTCCCGCTACAGCGAGATTCCCGCCGTCGGTGGCAAGGGCGAGCTCAAGGTGAGCGCGGCGGTCACCGTCCACACCACCGTGCGCGAGGCCGACGAGCACCTGGCCACCACGCTGGAGGAACCGTTGCGCTGCCGGCAGCAGCAGGTCCGTACCGACGAGCGGATCGCCGGACTCATCTCGACCGCCACTCCTTACGGTCAGGGCAGCAACACCTACTCCGACGACCAGGTCGTGGAAATGGGCAAATATCTCACCGGAAGCGGCGCGCAGACCTACTACTGGTACGTCACCCGGCTCGGCACAGTGACTCTCGCGGTGTCGGTGAAGGGCGCCAAGGGCTATTCGGACAACGAGTTGGGGACGTACGCGTCGCGCGCCAACGTCGCGATGCTCACCAGCGTGGAGTCCGAGCTCGGAGGAGACAGCTGATGGAGCCGCTGCGTTCGTCGGATCCCGCGCGTATCGCGGACCATCGCCTGCTCGGGCGGCTCGGCGCCGGAGGCATGGGCGTGGTGTACTTGGCACGCACTCCTGGGGGCGCGCTGGTGGCGCTGAAGGTGCTGCTCGCCGAGTACGCCGAAGAGCCGGGTTTCAAGGAGCGGTTCCGCCGCGAGGTCGAGGTCGCCCGGCGGGTCGACAGCCCCTGGGTGGTGCCGCTGGTGGACGCCGACCCGGACGCCGAGGCGCCGTGGCTGGCGACGGCGTTCGTGCCCGGACCGTCACTGGGCGAGGCCGTGGCCGCGTACGGGCCGCTGCCCGAGCGCGGTCTGCGGCTGCTCGGCGCCCGGCTGGCCGAGGCGCTGGGCGAGGTGCACCGGGCCGGGCTGGTCCACCGGGATCTGAAGCCGGGCAATGTGCTGACCGCCCATGACGGTCCACGACTCATCGACTTCGGCATCGCCCGCGCACCGGAGGACCGGACGCTCACGGCGACCGGGATGGTGGTCGGCACACCCGGTTATCTGTCTCCCGAGCAGGCCGAGGGGCGGGGCGGGGACGGCATCGGCCCGGCGAGCGACGTGTTCTCCCTCGGCTGTGTCCTGGCGTTCGCGGCGACCGGGCGGGCGCCGTTCGGCAGCGGAGCGGTCGACGCCCTGCTGTACCGGGCCGTTCACGACCCGGCGGACCTCGATGGGGTGCCGGCGTGGCTGCGCGAGGTGCTGGGCCGCTGTCTGGAGAAGGATCCTGCCCGGCGGCCGGATGCCGGTGAGCTGGTGCGGGAACTGGCGGCCGACGGCGCCGCCCAGGACGAAGCGACCTCCGAGGCCGCACCGCGGGACGAGAGTGCGTCCGAGGCCGCACCGCGGGACCAAGGCGCGTCCGGGTGGCTGCCCGAGCCGGTCGCCCGACTGATCGCCGAGCGCTCGGCCGCCGCGCTCGCGCTTCCCGACATCGAGCACACGCTGGCGCCCTCCGCCACACCGGCCGCTGGCGACCCGGCGGAGCCCGACACGCGTGACATGTCCGAGCCGACGGAGCCGCGGAACTCCCTCCCGGCCGGCCGGCGTCGCTTCCTGCTGCTCGCCGGCGGGGCCATGACGCTGGCGGCGGGCGGAGGCGGGGCCTGGTGGGCGGTCACCCGCGACAGCGGCCCGGGAGGCCAGAGCCCTGCCGCCGCGTCCTCGCGCCGGCCGGTGCACACCGTCGCGCTGCACGGCGACCTCAGCGGACCACAGCGGGAGACGGGCCGGGCCCAGGAGCGCGGACTGCGGCTCGCGGTCGCGGAGTTCAACGCGCGCGGCGACGCCCCGTTCACCGTGAAGGTCAAAGCCGTCGACGACCGGGGTGATCCGGCGGCCTCGGCCCGGCTCGCCAAGGAGCTCACCGACGATCCGGCGGTCCTCGCCGTGGTCGGCCCGACCACCGACGACACCGGGCAGGCGGCACTCGCGGCGTACGACGCCGGGCTGCTGCCGGTCGTCGGCGTGTCCCCCGGCACGACCGCCCTGTCCCTCCAGGGATTCCGCTCGTTCCTGCACGCACGGCTGCCCGACGCGGTGCTGCCCATCTACGTGAGCAACTACCTGCGCGGCGCAGGGCGATCGCGCAAGGTCGGCATCGTCATCGACCGCCCGGCCGGCACCTACGGGACCAATCTGGGCAGTTCCCTCAGCAACGCGCTCGGCAGCATCCCGTACCCGTCCGTGCCGGAAGTGGTCAGCGCGATGCGCCACGACTTCGGCAGCGCCGTGGACGCGGTGCTCTCCGCCGGGGCCGACTCCGTGTTCTTCGCCGGTCTGCCCGACCGGGGAGCGCTGATCGCCGCGACGCTACGGGAACGCGACTTCCAGGGTGCTCGGGTGTCCGGCCCGGCATTGCTGGACGAGCGATTCCTGACGCAGGCCCAGGAAGGCGCCGAGGGCTGGGTGATGGTCGCTCCGGTCATCGACGCGACCCGCAAACCCGAGGCGCGGAAGTTCGCCGCCGCCTACCGCGAGCGCTTCAAGGAGGCGCCGCCCCGGTACGCGGCGGAGGCCTACGACGTGACCGGGATGCTGCTCAAGGCCCTGGCCGGGCTGCCGTCGAAGGGCCGCACCCGGCAGAACCTGCTCACAGCCGTACGGGACGGGAAGTACCAGGGCATCACCAAGAAGTTCGCCTTCGAGAAGAACGGCATGATCGTCATCGACGGCACCGGCGGCTTCCTCTGGCGGGTGGACCACGGTGCCTTCGTGTACGACGGCCCCGCGCCGCTGACCGTCTGATGGAGTCCCTGCGGGCCGCCGACCCGTCCCGGATCGGCCGCTATCGTCTGCTGCGGCGGCTGGGCGCCGGTGGCATGGGCGTGGTCTTCCTGGCCCGTGCGCCGGGCGGGGCGATCGCCGCGGTGAAGACTGTCCGGTCCTCGTACGCCGACGAGAGCGGATTCCGGACCCGTTTCCGCCGTGAGGTCGAGGCCGCCCGGCAGGTCAGCAGCCGCTGGGTGGTCCCGCTGCTGGACGCGGACGCCGACGCGGAGACCCCGTGGCTGGCGACCTCGTACGTGCCGGGGCCCTCGCTCGCCGAGGCGGTGCACGCATTCGGGCCGCTGTCGCTCGCTTCCGTGCGGGTGCTGGGCGCGCGACTCGCCGAAGCGCTCGAGGCGGTGCACGGGGCCGGTCTCGTGCACCGCGACGTGAAGCCGGGGAACGTCCTGCTGGCCCCGGACGGACCACGGCTCATCGACTTCGGCATCGCCCGCGCGCCGGAAGCCACCGCGCTCACTTCCAGCGGCGTGATCATCGGCTCGCCCGGCTTCCTGTCACCCGAGCAGGCGCGGGCTCGGAGCGGCGAGATCGGCCCGCCCAGCGACGTGTTCTCGCTGGGGTGCGTACTGGCGTTCGCCGCGACCGGGGTGCGGCCGTTCGGTGACGGCGCGGCGGCGGGGGTGCTGCTGCGCACGATCTACCAGGAGCCCGATCCGGCGGCGCTCCCGGACGGTCTGACACCCCTGCTGAGTGCCTGCCTGCGCAAGGATCCGGCCGACCGCCCGAGCCTCGCGCGGCTCCGTACGGCGCTCGGGGAGAAGGCGGCGGCCGACTCCGCCGAGCCGCCCGACTGGCTGCCCGCGCCGGTCACCCGGCTGATCAACGACAGGTCCGCCGCCGTGCTCACCATCGGCGCGATCGAGCCGACCCAGGTATCCGCGTCCACACCGTCCAGCACGGCGAGTACGGCGTCACCGGAGGCCGCGACGCTGACGGCCGTCACCGCCACCCGCCCCACTCCTCGCGCGGTCGGCCGCCGCGGCTTCCTGCGCCTCGGCTCGACGGCGGGACTCCTCGCGGCGGGCGGTGGCGGGGCCTGGTGGTGGAGCGCCCGGGCGAAGCCGGGAACGTCCGCGTCGTCCGGGACCGGCCCTCGGCGCCCCGAACTGGTCGTGGCGTTCCACGGCGATCTGACCGGCGCCCGCAAGGAGAGCGGGAAGGCCCAGCTCGACGGTGCCCGGCTGGCCGTCGAACAGCTCAACGCGCGGAGCGACCGCCCTTTCCGGCTGAAGCTGCGGACGTACGACGACGGCGGCGACACCGGGCGGGCCGGCGAGCTGGCCGCCCGGCTGACGAAGGACGCCGAGGTGCTCGCCGTGCTGGGCCCCACCACCGACGCCTGCTTCCGCGCCACCGAGAGGACGTACACCGAGGCGGTGATGCCCGTCGTATCCGTCTCGGTGGGCACCGACACACTGAGTTCGACGTTCGGCACGAACGTCTTCCACTGTCATGCGGCGCTGCACGTCACGTACGGGCTTCTCGCCGCCCCTTGCGTCCGCTACCTCAGCAACCATGTCGACTCCCGTCGCGTGCTCCTCGTGGACGACCGGGCGCAGGGCGACTTCGCCTGGACCGTGTGCGACCAGACCGAGCAGGCGCTGCGGCATAACGGCCGGGACGCCACGGTGACCCAAGTGGCCGCCGGGAAGATCGACTACGCGTCGCTCGCCACCGAGGTGAGGTCCGCCCGCGCGGACGCGGTCGTCTTCACCGGCGACGCGGCCCGGGCCGCCGGACTCGCGTCCGCGCTGACCGCCGACCGGTTCACCGGCGCCCGGTTGGCGACGGAACGCGCGCTCGACCCACGGTTCCTCACGTCGGCCGGCGCCGCCGCGAAGGGCTGGGTCTTCGCCACCTCCTTCACCGACCCGACGGCCCGCGCCTCCGCCCGCGCGTTCACGGCGGCCTACCGCGCCCGCTTCGGCGCCGACCCAGGCTGGTACGCGGCGGAGGCCCACGACGCCGTGATGTTCCTGGCCCAGGCCTGCGACAAGAACGGCACCACGCTGACGGAACGGGGCGCGATCGCCCGCCGGATGCCCGAGATCACGTATGCCGGCATCACCCGCACGGTCAAGTACGAGTCGGGGTACGGCTACAACCACGACGGGATGTTCGAGTTCCAGGTCGTCGACGGCGCGTTCCGGTACCTGGGGCACTACCGGGACGCCGCGGTGTCGTGAAGGGCATGGGCAAGAGACCCGGTACGCACCGGGCGGCCGCCGCTGATGGCCTTGACCCCGTTCCGGGCCGCCTTCGGCGAACAACTCGTCCGGACCAGCAGTTCGGCAGACCGCTCGCGCTCCCCGGGCCCCATACCAGAGCGGGCTCAGTCCTCGGCTGCTGCTTCAAGCCGCTCGGTCGGCCCTGCAAAGGCCAGGTACAGGGAACGAGAGCTGAGGAGCCAATGGCCTTCGGTCTTGAGGAACGTGTCCTCGTAGTGGCCGACCTGCGTCGGGGCTCGCGGGGGTACGAAACCGCCGGTATGTCCGTCGACACGGTAGGTCGTGAAGTAGGTGGTCGCGGTGGCTGTTGACTCTGATGTGACGGTGACCAGGATGTTCGTGCATATCCGGCGCGAGAGCCGGTCCGCGGGCCGGCCGGCGAAATACGACCGAAGTGCGTCACGACCCTGGATCCGACGGTTTCCTTCCGCCCACTCCCAATACCCGACATCCGTGAAGAGATCGGCCACGTCGCCCGGGTCACCGAGGTCGAGCTTATGGACGAACTCGACGATGAGGCGTTCACAAGCCCGCTCGGCAAGCACACGGTCCGTGGGATCCAGCGCTTCAGTAACCATTGCCATGTCGTATCAGGATGATCAAGGACACCGCGACAGCTTTTTGACTCGCCTCAAACGGTCGTCAGCTCAGGCGCTGGGCCCGGCGGCGGCACACGCGGAGGAGCGCGCCCGCACCCGTGACCACCGCCGCGGCAGCCGCGCCCATGACCGGCAGCGTCGAGGAGCCGGTCTCTGCCAGGTTGCCGCCGTTCGTCGTCGTGCCGTCGCCGCCGGTCGACGACGACCCGCCGCCCGGCCCGCCCGAGCCATTGGTCGAACTGCCCGTCGAGCGGGTCGTCGAGCCGGTCGCCCCCCACCCGCGACCTCCAGCGTGATGTCGGCCTTGTCGTTGGCCTTGTCGGAGTCGGACGGCCGCGCCTCGGTGCTCAGCGCCCCCGAGCCCTTGGCACCCGCCACCCGCTTGTCGATCTTCAGCTCGAAGGGGTAGGTCTCGTGGCTGCCCTCGTCATGTGACCGCAGGCCGCAGACATACCGTCTTGCGGACGACCAAGATCCATCGCGGATCGGCGCCCATTAGGGTCGGGGGCATGACGCCATCCCTTGTCGGCAGTGCCTTCGACTCGCTCCTTCTCGACGCCGTGCCCGACCAGGAGGCACTGCGCCGGGCTTACGAACTCCCCAGCGACGCCGCCGTGCGCAAGCAGATGACCGAACTCACCGAACAGACCAAGCGGTTGATCGGATGCTCATCGCTGGTCCTGGTCGCCAGCACGGACGCAGAGGGCAACTGTGACGTTTCCCCGCGCGGCGGCCCCGCCGGGTTCGTCGCGGTCCTGGACACACGGACGGTGGCGATACCGGACGCGACCGGCAACAAGCGTCTGGACACCCTGCAGAATGTCGTCACCACGGGACGGGCCGGCCTGCTGTTCGTCATCCCGGGGCGCACCACGACGCTCAGGGTGAACGGCCGGGCCTGCGTCTCCACCCGCCCGGAGCTGCTGTCTCAGCTGACCGCCGTGGGCAAACCGCCGGCCAGTGCGCTGGTGCTGGGAATCGAGGAGGTCTACCCGCACTGCCCCAAGGCACTCCTGCGCAGCGGGGCCTGGAAGCCGGACCAGTGGCTGTCGGCGGACGCCCAGCCGACCTCGGCCGAGGTGACGCTGGCCCAGCTGCGGATGCCGGAGCTGACGATCGCCGACATCGAGCAGACGGAGGCGGATTCGCTGAAGTACCGCTACGAGTAGCGGGCCGCCGACAGCGATTACCGAACCATCAGCAGCACGCCGAATCCCCGGACCGGCATGCCCCTAGCTCCATCGCGGGGCCTTTTGCGAGGTCACGCGCGGCGTCGGCAGTCCGGCCGACGCCTTGGCGACGGGGTTCGCCCTGCCCGATGCCGTCTGAACCAGCGGACAGGTGAGTGATCCCCCTTCTACGCTGGCGGCATGACGGGATATCCAGGCTTCGGTGTGCTCCTGGCAAGGTTGCTGGATCACAGGAAGCTGGACATCGGCACCCTGGCACGGCAATCCGGAGTCCCCGAACCCGAGCTCCAAAGGGTCTTCGCCGGCATCGCGCCGAGCCCAGCCCTGCTCCGACAGCTCGGACCCGCACTCGGTCTCCATGCCGCAGACGTATTCGTGATCGCGGGGGCGACGGTTCCGGACGACCTTGCCCCCGTGGACGCAGAGGCCAGCAGGTGGGTACCACAGGTCGTGAGACGTGCCGTAGAGCTCCCATCGGAGAAGAAGAGCGAGTTGCGCCACCTCGTCCGGTCGTTGCCGCAGCGGAAGGTCGTGCAGTCACCGGCGTTCCCGCGGGTCGATGTCCCGCCCCCTGGGCCGCCCGGGGCCCTGCTCGTCCGGATGCTCAGATACAGGAACCTGCATTGGATGGGCATCGCCAGGGTCTTCCACTCCCTGACCGGCCGGTACTGGTCCGCGTCCACGTACGGAATGGTGGGCGCCGGTCGCAAGGAGCTGACCCCCGACCTCGTGGCCGATTTCGGGACCGTGCTGGGCATTCCCGCTGGCGACCTGGGCGCCCTGACCGGCGGCCCGCCTTCCGAGGAGCCCCACGCACAGGAGCCGGCGGCGGTCGGCGTGGCCGAGTTGATCTGGGACCTGCGGCGCCTGACCGCTGACCAGGTGCGACACACAGGCAAAGCGGCCGCATCCATGTGGTCACCTCGACCAGATCCCCAACGCTGACTATGGGTTGAGGACCAAGCCAGTGCCCGCCAGGTAGCCGTCGATCACCTCCGGCCGGTACCGCAGCATCCTCAGTCGCGCTTCACCGCGCTTCACCGCGCTTCACCGCGCTTCACCGCGCTTCACGGCGCGGGCGATCGGGCCAGGTCGGCGGCGCCGAGACATCGATGTCGCGTTCCTCCAGGGACCAGATGTCCTGATGCCCTCCCGCGTGCTTCGTCCATACGTATCCAGGCGAACTCGTTCGGCCTCGGCACCGCCGAACGGTGGCCCCGCGACCCTCGTCCGGCTGCGGGGCTGGCCTTGACATGCAGCCTATTGGCTGCCTAAATTAAAGGCAGCTGGAAGGCTGCATATCGACAGGCGGTGGCCTGGGTACGGGGACGGGCATGGACGAGGTGTTCAAGGCACTGGCCGATCCGACGCGGCGCGCACTGCTCGACTCGCTCAACGCACACAACGGGCAGACCCTGCGCGAGTTGTGTACAGGACTCGACATGGCCCGGCAGTCCGTCAGCAAGCACCTCGCGGTACTGGAGGAGGCCGGGCTCGTCACCACCGCGCGGCGGGGCCGGGAGAAGCTGCACTACCTCAACGCAGCGCCCGTGCACGAGATCGCTCACCGGTGGATCAGCCGCTACGACCGGACCAGGGTCCAAGCCCTGGCGGACCTGAAACTCGCCCTGGAGGAGACCGCGATGGACGCGCCGACCTTCGTCTACACCACCTACATCCGCACCACCCCGCAAAAACTCTGGCAGGCGTTGACCGAGCCCGCCTTCACCCGCCGCTACTGGTCCACGGAGTTCGCCACGGACTGGTCCGTCGGCTCACCGATGACCTGGGACAACCACGGCGTGCAGATCAGCGACCCGAAGCAGGTCGTGCTGGAGGCCGAGCCCTACAGCCGGCTCTCCTACACCTGGCACGCCATCACCCCGGAGCTGGCCAAGCGCTTCGACTGGGACGAGGAGTTGCTCGCCAAGCTGTCCGGCGAGGCCTGCTCGAAGGTCACCTTCACGATCGAGGAGACCGCCGCGCAGGTCGTGAAGCTCACCGTCGTACACGACGGATTCGAGCCCGGATCGAGCCTGGCCGAGATGGTCAGCCAGGGCTGGCCGAACGTGGTGGCAAGCATGAAGTCGCTCCTGGAGACCGGCGAACCACTCCCGGACGATGCGTGACCGGCTGCGTGGCTTTCCCTGTCAGGGATCGACGACATCACGAGTTGTCACATCGTGGTGCATCACCGCAACAATTCGGATCGTCATCAGTTCACCAGGCGCGCAATAACACTGCCGCCCCAGCATTGATGACGGACCAGGGAAAAGGCGTCAACCAGGCCGGCTTTCGCGCTCATCGCGCCCTCCGGGGCGGGGTGAAGACGTAGAGGTCGAGGATGTCGGGGCAGGGGGCGACGCCGGGGCCGCCGGCTTTGGCCCAGGCGGCGATGTCGTCCGTGGCATCGCGGTCGTTGACGAGGCCGAGCCAGACCGGGCGGGCGCCCGCGGCACGTGCGGCGGCGGAGGGCTGGACGACGATCACGTTGGCGTGTTCGCACACGCCGAGGCAAGCCGCGATGCGCACCGGTGCGCTCTCGGCCAGGCGTGCCGTCTGCTGGGCGTGATCCACTCCGGCGACTTTCGGGCTTCCACAGCAGCAGTCCCGGCAGACGACGACGCGGCACGGCGCCCGGTAGCCCGCAGCGGCGGACTTCGTCGCGTCCTCGGTGTCGTTCTTCGGGCCGCCGCAGACGGTGACCGGCACGGCGGGTTTGGCGTGACGGGCGGGGGTGGGGAGCACGGGCAGACCTCGGGGTCAGGGCTCGTACGCGGAGCCTGGACTGTGGATGTCCTCCGCGCCGGGGCGCGGAGGTGCCAGCAGGTCTTCGGACTCGGGTTCGTCCGGACGGGGCGCCTTCCCGGTCTCCCAGTGGCTCGCGTGCCCCGCCCGTTCCCCTCACCGCTGCGCGTCAGTTCCGGATTCGCACCGGATTCCCTGGCCTCGGATGAGGCTCAACTGGCCTGATGAGGCTATCAAGTCCGTCGTACCGTCAGTTCGTGCGATCGGTCACGGGGTACGGGGTACGGGATGAACGTGCTGGTGTTCTGGTCGATTCGCAGGGGACCGGCCGAGGGGTGGTACGGCGCGCTGGGGGCGGTCGAGGCGTTCGCAGACCCGGCGACCCAGGCCGATGGCGGTGGCGGCGGATGCATCGGTGAGGTCGATGCCGTCGGAGTGGACACAAGCATTTCCCGTACACGATGCTGCCGCCATTGCATCTGACAGTCTCTCCGGTGAGGTTGGAGGAAGCACCGCTGTCACCACGCCGCCCAACGGGTGTTTGTGAAGCGTCAGCAGGATCACGTCGTGCCTTCCCCGACAGTCCGCCGCTACCTGCTGTCCACCCTGCTGGTCGTGGCACTGGTCGCATTCGGCTACTACGCTCTGCAGCCTGTCCGAGAAGCTTGTGCGCTCAACTCCGGCCCCTACGGCTCCATTTTCACCCCAGACAACGTCCACGCATCAGGCGATGGTCATTGCGGTGAAGTGCACAGGCGCTTTCAGGCCTGGCTCGGGCGATAGGTGCACCAACCGTTCGACGTCGGCGACTTCAGGTTTCCGCTGGTCAGGAGCTGTCTGACAGTCGCTGAAGGGCCGGTTGGCGGGCCCCTGATCAGTGGTGCCGTGGCTGTTGCCAGTACCCGTTCACCCGATCCGAGGGGTACGAGGGACCTCGTCGTACATCCTGTCGGCCGCCCTCGCGGTCATCATGGTGCGGCGGTCTCCGCGGGAAGGGCGAGGTTCGCGTCATCCGATGAACTCGGACGAGGCACCACGGGGTCACCCCCGGGGCCAGAGTCTCTGGCAGCGCTCGTACTCTTCGTTCACTCACATCAATCAAACACAGCGAAGAGACGACAGAATCGATGATCGGCAGCTTTGTGGCCCTCGTGGTGGCCCCCTTGGCCATGGCCGGGCTGGCTCGATGGGCGGCGGCAAGGAGGCGCCACGGCCTGGCAGCGGGCCGGGTCGTTCACTTCCGCTGCCGACTCGACGGCCGCAAGGGCCGACTGCTGGCCGACCCGCGCCTCGACCGACCCGTCTTCCTCGACCGCTCCGGCAGTGCCACTGCCCTGCCGCGCGGCGGCGAGGCCCTGGACGCGACGGTCACCACCATGGGTCAGGTCGCCTTCGAGAAGGTCGGCCTGCGCTACCGGACGCCCGACGGCCAGGTGTTGCGGCTGGGCCTGGGCACACACGACGCGCGGACGATCGGTGCCTGGCTGAGCGAACAGGCCCACCCGACCCTCGCACCCGCCCGCCGGCCGCTGTTGCCGACCGCGCCGCTATGGGCGGTGCTGGCGCTCGTGGCGTCGCTGTTCGTGGGCTTGGCAGCAGCGGACTTCCCTGCTCGGGAAACACACCTCCGCCGAGGTCGTCCGTCTGAACCGGGCCGAGGACGGCTGCATCGTCAGCTGGGACGACGGTTCGCAACATACGACTGTGGACTGCGACACGGCAGACGTCGACCCCGGCGATCACGTCCCGATCATCGCGCTGCCCTGGCCCTTCCTGGGTGAGGCCATGGATACACGGACCTCGTTGATAGTGGTCGCCGTCCTTGGTGGCGGCCCCGGTCTGCTCGGCCTTGGCGGTGCACTGGTAATCAGCCCGTTGGCCTGCGCCCGGCGCGTCCGTAGGGCGCGCCAAGCCCGACCCGTGATCAGCCCGAAGGCGGCCGCGAGCGACAAGGAGGACGAGGAGAGCGAGGACACGTGGCCCGCTCTCGAGGACGACCTGAACTACGCGGGCCTCGCCGCCGCGGCCCGTCACGGCGATCGCCATGCTCCGGGTCCCCGGGTGACCTCGCCGCGCCGCGGCTTCGGCCGTACGTCCGTCTCGCCGCGCATCTGGGTGCTGAACAGCGTCCTCGGCAGCGGCGCCTGGTACTTCCTGCTGCTCTCCTGCGCCGCCGTCCTCGACGACCCCTTCCACCTCGGGCACCGGCGCTTCCTCGTGTTCGGAACGGTCGCCATTGTCTCCCTCGCCCGGCTCGGCTGGTTCATCGTGGATCGGTCCGCCCTCTGCGGCCCGGTACTGCGTGCCGCCCGTTCCGCGGCCAGGGACGGCACATGGCAGCCCATGCGCTATATCCGGCTGCGCCCGAACCCCGGAGAACTGGTACTGGTCCTGTTCCGCCCGGACGGCGGGGACGTGGCGGCACCGGTACTCCTCCAGCGAATCTCACGATCCCGGGGAAGTGAACGCCGTACCGTCGGCGGGCCTGCTCCGGTCGGCGACGCTCTGGTGCACGACACTGGCGTGGGCCCGCTGATCTGTGAGATCGACGGTGTCCGCTACCTCCCGAGGGGCCGTGCCGTCGAGATCGCTGCCGACCCCGCACTCACGCGCGCCGAACTGCGCAACCTCGCCGAGAGCCACATCCGACCGGTCGGCCGACGCCAGATCAGGCGATTTTGACGGTGGTGCCCGCGCCTTCGAGGGCAGTCACCTCGTCGAGGGGCGCCGTGGTGTCCGTGACGAGGGTCTGCAGGAGTGCGGAGGGACCCACGTGGGCGAAGGCGGTACGGCCGAGCTTGCCGCCGTCCGTGGCGACGATGGTGCGGCGGGCGGAGGCGATGCCGGCCTTTTTCACCGCGGCGTCGTCGAGATCGTAGGCGGTCAGGCCGTCTGCCGCGCTCAGTCCGCAACAGCCGATGACGGCGGTGTCGAAACGCAGGGCCGCGAGGGAGGCGAGGGTGAGGGGGCCGGTGAGGGCTCCCTCGGCGGCGCGCGGCTGTCCGCCGGGCACCACCAGTGTGGCCGGGCCGGGTGTCTCGCCGAGCAGGTGGATGGCCTGCAGGGACAAGGGCATCACAGTGACGGGCCGTTCGCGCAGGAGGCGGGCGACCTCCAGACAGGTGGTGCCGCTGTCCAGCAGGACGCTCTCACCGTCGGCGATGAGGGCGGAGACTTCGGCGGCGATACGGCGCTTGACGTCGATCGCCTCGTGCGCGCGCAACGCGAACGGAGGTTCCTCACCCCTGAGCAGCAGGCTGCGCGCCCCACCTCGGACGCGTTCGAGAACTCCCTGCGCGGCCAGGGTGTCGAGGTCACGCCGGATGGTCATCTCGGAGGCGTTGGTCAGCTCCGCGAGTTCCTGGACCGTGGCGCCGCCGGAGTCCCTCACAGCCTTCGCGATCAGTCCGTGCCGGTCTGCGTTGCTCATGACGGGATTGAACACCATCAGAAAACAAACATGCAAGATGTTCATTACCGCACTTTTCAAACACATCATATGTTCGTTACGGTACGCGGCATGGAACGTTCGCTTCGAGCCGCTCGTGCGGCGACCTATGTCTACTTCGTCCTGTGCGGCACCCTGATGGGCGCCTGGGTGGTGCAGATTCCCGCCGTCGAGGAGCGCGTGGGCATCAGCCACGCGACGCTGGGCGGACTGCTGGTGCTGCTCGGGCTCGGGGCCTTCGCCGGGATGCAGATGGCGGGGCCGCTGACCGATCGCTTCGGCGCGCGCATCGTGGTGCCCACCGGCGGCGTGCTGTGCGGCGCGGCCCTGGTTCTCCCCGGTCTTGCCCACGATCCGTGGACGCTGGCCGGAGCCCTGCTGGTCTTCGGGTTCTGCAACGGCTGTCTGGACGTGAGCATGAACGCGCACGCCGTGCACGTGGAGAAGGCGTACGGCCGGCCCGTCATGTCAGGTTTCCACGCCACCTTCTCTGTCGGCGGCGTCATCGCCTCGCTCGTCGGGGCGGGTGCCGCGACCGTCGGCCTGGAACCGGTCGCGAGCATGGCCGTCATGGGAGCCGTGGGCATCGTGATCGCCCTGGCGTCGGCGCGCGCCCTGCTGCCGCTCTCCCCCACCGTTGCCGACACCGGCTTCATGGAAGAGCCCGAGGTGGCACCGACCGTCACCCGGCGCGGAGCCGGTGGGCGCGTCTGGCTCCTCGCCGTCCTGGCGCTGATGGTCATGCTGTGCGAAGGCGCCGCCAACGACTGGAGCGCTCTGCACCTGAAGGACGTCCTCGGTGCGTCCGCCGGCGCGGCCGCCTTCGCGTACGGCACCTTCGCGGCGGCCATGACCATCGGCCGGCTCGTCGCCGACCGCCTCGTCGCCCGGTTCGGTTCCGTGGCGATCCTGCGCCACGGCGCGGCCATGGCCGCCGTCGGCATCACGCTCGTGGCTCTCGGCCCGTGGATGTGGGCCGCGTTCACCGGCTGGGCGCTGTTCGGCCTGGGCCTGTCCGGCACCGTCCCGCAACTGTTCAGCGCGGCCGGGCACACCGACCCCGCGACCGCCGGTGCCAACGTCTCCCGCGTCGCCGGGCTCGGCTACGTCGGCATGCTCGCCGGTCCCGCCGTCATCGGCTGGCTGACCCACCTCGTCGCCCTGAACCACGCGTTCGTCCTGCTGACCCTGCTGTGTGTGACCACCGCTGCGGCCGCCGGGATCCTGCGCACCGGGTCCGACCGCACGCGCCACTACGAGACGGCACAGAGCGGCAACTGACCGCCGGCGCGGCACGCTCCCAGGGCCCGAGCCACACAAAGGCCCCTCTCATCGGTCGGGCTAGCTTGACTCTGTCGGGGATCTTGGATGGTCGGGCTCAGCTGCCGAGGGTTCGCCAGGACTTTGACCGGGGGATCTCGTTGTGGTCCAGGAAGGCCTGGAAGGCGGTCGGCGGTCTCGGCGAAGGGGGTTCCTCGGTCGGTGACCGGCCGCTGAGTCGTTCGATGTTCACGGCGATGGCCGTGAGTACGTGCTGCAGGTGGGCTTTCGGCTGTCCTCGGTAGCGGCAGCGGCGCATGCCGTGTCCGTGGGCGAACTCGTTGACCGTGCCCTCCACTCCGGAGCGGACCGCGTAGCGGGTCTTCCAGCCGGGTGTCTGCTGCTCGGTGCGGACGCGGAGTTGCAGGTCACGGAGTTCTCGTGGGGGAAAGCCCACGGTCCGGGCGCTGTCGGCGGTGGTGGTGCAGCGGGTGCGGGCCGGGCAGGGTCGGCACTGGCTCTTGGTGAACCGGGCCACGATCAGCGGGGCGGCGGTGGGCGAGGATGTCGGGTAGGGGCCGTGCCAGCCCGCACTGACCTGACCCTGGGGGCAGGTGACCTGCCGGCGGTCGAAGTCGATGTGGAAGTCGTCCCGGTCGAAGCCTTCGTTCTTGCGGTGCTGGCGGGTGGGGTTGCCCGGTAGCGGCCCGCTGACGGTGATCTGGTGTTCGCGCTCGGCCCGCTCCAGGTGGACCAGGGAGGTGTAACCGCCGTCGACCAGGTGCTCGGCGGGCAGCAGTCCGCGACGCGCCAGGCGGGTGTGGATGCCGGGCAGGGCCTGGCCGTCGTTGGTGGCGGCCGACGTGGTGGCCACGTCCGTGATCACGTTGGTGCTGTCGGAGGCACACGTCTCGGTGACGTGCGCGGCGAACCCCTTCCAGCGGATGATGTGCCCGTACCGGACGTAGCGCGCCGTGGTGTCGTAGGGGGAGACGATCGCCGATGAGGAGGGCGGCAGCCCGCCGTCATCAGGCGTGCGCCAGCGCAGGCGGCCTGCCGCGTCGCGGTAGTAGTTCTGCACGACGATCTGCCGCAGGGCCTCGGCCCGCGGGCCGAGGCGGTAGCCGGATCCGTGCCGGTGGAGGTGTTCCAGCAGTCGGCACGCGTCGTTGCCGGCGGCGAGGATCCTGGTCTTGGGCCGGGTGGGGTTCTTGCCCAGCCGGACCGGACGGCCGTAGCGGCGCCCCCAGTCCTCGTCGACCAGCCCGATCAACAGGTGCGAAGCGGTGCGGGCCACTTCCTACAGGACAGCGCGGACGGCCTCGGTGACCAGTTCCAGCCGGGTCAGGTCACGTACCGCGGCCAGGACGTGGGTGGAGTCGGTGCGCTGCGTGGTGCGCTCGCGCACGAGACCGGCCTCCTTCAGCCGGGCCAGCGCGTGGTGCCGGAGGCGCCGAGTCGGCCTCAGGAGGTGGCCGGCGTCGGCACGGTGATCGGGAAGTACTGGCTGCGATCGTGTTCGTGGCCACGTCCGGCTGTACGTGGCAGCAGCTGCCCTCCGCCTCGTTCGGACCTTCGGGACCCACGGCTCACCGACGTTTCACCGAGTGGTCCAAGGCTCGGGTGTGGGCGAAGCTCCATCGCCTGGTCCTCGACGAGCTCGGTTCCCGCGGCGAACTGGACTGGTCTCGCTGTGTGATCGACTCGGTGAACATGCGGGCCCTGAAAAAGGGGATCCGACGGGTCCGAATCCTGTGGATCGCGGCAAGTACGGGTCGAAGATCCACTTGATCACCGAGCGCACCGGCCTGCCCCTGTCGGTCGGCATTTCAGGGGCGAACATGCACGACAGCCAGGGCCTGGAGCCGCTCGTGCGGGGCATCCCGCCGATCCGATCGCGACGCGGTCCACGCCGCCGCAAACCCGGCAAGCTACACGGCGACAAGGGTTACGACTACCGCCACCTGCGACAATGGCTCCGCAGCCGGGGCATCACACACCGCCTGGCCCGGCGAGGCATTGAGTCCTCCACCCGCCTGGGCCGCCACCGCCGGGTCGTGGAGCGGTCCGTGGCCTGGCTCGCCGGCTGCCGCAGACTCCACCGCCGCTACGAACGCAAAGCCGAACACTTCCTCGCCTTCGCCGCCATCGCCTGCACCCTCATCTGCTACCGCCGACTCACCAAATGAGATGACTTCTTAAGGGTCCGCCTTTGAACCTTCGCTTCTCTGCGCCGACGTACAACTGTTCGCCCCCATCGTCGGTCTCCTGTTCGCGGACCACACGCGTCACCCGGGGCAACTTCCGGTGAACGACGTGACGCCCCCACCCACCCCCGGCCACGCATCCCGCTTCGGCGCCCAGATCGCCGACTGACCCACCGCCTCCACAACTCACAAGGAACCCCAACGCCCATGCCCAACCGCACAACGACCACGCTCGCCACTTTCCTCGTAGCGGGCCTCATCCCCCTCGCCCTGCCCACGGCAGCAGCGAGCGCCGCGCCCGCGAAGTACGGCGACGACTTCAACGGAGACGGCTACCGCGACTACGCGTACGCGAGCTTCAGCGCCCACGGGGGCGGCGGCGTCACCGTGGTCTTCGGGACCGCCACCGGGCCCGGCTCCGCACAGCAGCGCATCACCCAGTCGAGCGCTGGCGTGCCCGGCTCCGACGAGGCCGACGACATGTTCGGCGAGGTGCGGGCCGCCGCGGACTTCGACGGCGATGGATACGGCGACCTCGCAGTGGCGGCGGTCGGCGAGAACGGCTCCCACGGCGCCGACGAGGGCGCCGTGACGGTTCTGTGGGGCTCCGCCTCCGGCCTGTCCACGGGCACGACTCTCCCGAACAAGAACCCGGGCCGCAACAACTACATGGGCAAGGATCTGGCGACCGGCGACTTCAACGGAGACGGCAAGCAGGACCTAGCCGTCATCAACGGATCCATGACCTACGTCTACCGCGGCCCCATCAAGCGCTCCGGCACCACCGGCACCGTGACCAAGCTCGACAAGACGACGTCCTTCTACGCCACGGCCCTGATCTCCGGCAAGGTCAACGGCGACACGAAGACCGACCTCGCGATCATCGGTGACGTGGTCAGCCCCGACTACATCGCGTCCGATGTCTGGTTCATCAAGGGCGGCGCGAGCTCGCTCACCCCGGCCAACAGCCTCCGCCTGGAGTCCGAGTCCGGCAACGGCGGCAGCTCCGAGCGCGGCGGCGACGGTGTCATCGCCGACTTCGACAAGGACGGCTACGGCGACATCGCCGTCGGCACATCCCTCTACTCCAAGCACAAGGGCCGCGTCAGCGTCTGGTACGGCTCCTCCGCCGGCCCGTCCCGAAACACCCGCCTCACCCAGTCGACCAGCGGCGTCGCCGGAACCCCGGAGAACTACGACGAGTTCGGCTCATCCATCTCGGCGGGCGACGTCAACGGTGACGGCTACGCCGATCTCGCGGTCGGCGTGCGGGGCGAGGAGATCGACGGCCAGGACTACGCGGGCGGCGTGCACGTCTTCAAGGGGCGGGCGAGCGGCCTGTCCGGTACCGGTTCGCAGTGGTTCGACCGCAACACCCCCGGCGTACCCGGTGCGCTGACAGCCGACGACCAGTTCGGTGGCCTGGTACGACTGCGCGACACGAACGGTGACAAAAAGGCCGACCTCTACGTGAGCGCCGCCAGCGGTCTGCGGCTGCCCGGCTCAGCCGGCGGCATCACCACGACGGGCGCGACGGAATACAACGCGATGCCCATCGACGGCTTCCTGCAATAACTCCCCCGAACGAACAGGAGCCTGTCTCTGGACCCCGTCGATCGCACGGAGCGCGGACGCAGCATCGGCCGGTGCGTATGGCGGACGTGCGTGCCGGGACCCGGCGCCCTGACCTCCGCTAGGCAGATTGCAGGCC
The DNA here is from genome assembly GCF_042888885.1 of Streptomyces sp. NPDC002742. NCBI lineage: Bacteria > Bacillati > Actinomycetota > Actinomycetes > Kitasatosporales > Streptomycetaceae > Streptomyces > Streptomyces sp. NPDC002742. The sequence goes on along the minus strand of NZ_JBIAQF010000048.1, from coordinate 12,483 downwards.
CGGCGCGCTCCGTCACCACATAGACGAGATGAGCCGTCCAGGCGTTACACCTGCCCGGGGAAGCCCGGACAGGTGCCCGCCGCGCTCAGATCAGGCGGCATTCCCCGGCGCAGCCGCGTCGCCCTCTGGCGACTCGCCTTGAGCCTCAAACTCCCCGGGGGCAGGCGAGGCGCTACCCGCCGCGATCCGCGCGCGATCGGTCTGCCCATCCTGGCGAAGCTGTTCCCGGCGAGTCTTGCCGCGCTCAATCAGCGCGGTCTTGGCCACATCGAATCCGTACCTCACCGCTGCGGCCAGCGCTGCACCCGACCCGATCAGTGCGCCGAAAAAGCTGATGGACTGGTGCCCACCCCCGGTGTGAGTCGGGCTGTTGCAGCCCGAGCTTACGGTTCGCGCGCGCGGAGCCTCGTCCTCATCTGTCACGGATCCCCCCCTTGCGGCCCTACATACCCGTAGGGCCCGGGGTACTCACCCGTGTTCGCCGCGCACCTTGCGGCGCACCGGGTCCAGGTCGGCGACGGGGATCTGCCCTTGCAGGGGCAGGCGCGCCTCGTGCCACGCCATCTTCGCGCGGGCCTGGTCTCCCCCGGCGTCGCCGATCAGCAGTCGCCGGGCGACGCCGTTGGGCAGGGGTCCCTCCCCCAGGTCGACGAGCCTCACGACCATGCGGACGTTGTCGAACTTGGTGCCCGCCTTGGGCTCGTTGGTGCGGTAGACGAGCACCCAGCGGCCCACCAGGGACTCGGCGCGCGCGATCATCGCCCGGCCGGGGATGGTGGTGTCCTGCTCGGTGCGGATCATCTCGGGGATGCCGGAGGAGGGGATGAGCGTGAGCAGGCCGCGGCGGCTGGACTCCTTGGTCTCGACCTTCTCCAGGGACGCGGCGCAGTCGAACATGATGCCGTTGTCGGCGCCGCAGACGGGACGGCCGCAGGAGTCGAGACGCGTCAGCCGCACCGTGTCGAGGTTGGCGATCAGGGGGCAGGTCATGCCTGGAACCTCCGTGTGCTTGGAGGCCCGGCCCAGAACCAGCGGCGTCATCGAAAGCATAGCTGCGCCCTGTGCTGACGGGGGCTCAATGCGGCGCCCTCGGCTTGCCCGCGGATCAGCTCTGGCACGGGGATGGTCGGTGACGTCGTCCCAGCCAGCGAGATGCGTGCACCCAGCATTGACGTGCCCCGAACAGCGGTGATACAAGATCACCACACTTTCTATAGATCATATTCACCTTGTGCACACATCTCTTTGATGTCCCGGCACACCCCTGCGAACCAAAGGCCTCTCCCCATGCGACTCACCACCATGCGACGTATCGCCACCGTCGGCGCTCTCACCGCAGCGGCAATGCTGACCAGCGGCTGCGGCTCTTCCAACGACGGACCCCAGACCCCCAAGGACGCCGTCAACGCCTTCTACAAGGCCGGGATGGACGACGACGCCGATGCCCTCGCTGATGCCACCTGCTCGAAGTACGCAGACAGGGCGAGCGAAGCACTGTCGGGAATATTCGGGGAAGACAGGATCCTCAGCATCGAAATCGCCAGCGTGAAGGAGAACGGCACGACTGCCGTAGTCAACCTCTCGGAACACAAGGACGGGGCCACAAGCTCAAACATCCTGTACACCGTCGTCAAGGAAGACGGGCACTGGGCGTGGTGCGGGGACGCCGACTGAGAGACCGGGCGAAAGCCCCGTCGCTCGACGCACGTGACGGCCTACCTGCTCGCGGCAGGCCGTTTCCACGTGCTGCACACGGGCTTTGACTGCCCGACACCGGGCCCTGACCCAAGGCCGGGTAGTTAGCGTTTTGGCTGGTCATGCAAGGTGGGTTGGGGTCCATGCTGTGGCGGCGTAGAGGCCGGGGCCGAGTTTGTGGATGAGGCCGGTTTCGGCCCATCTGGAAAGCTGTCGATACATGGTCTCCATGGTGATGTCGCCGAAATGGGAGGCGATGTCACGGGGACGCCAGAGGCAGTTGGGGTCCTTCTCGAGCAGGGCCAGGATCCGGTGACGGCGGCGCTCGGGAAGGGCGGTGTGCCGGTCGTCGCGGGAGACGGCGGGGAGCTGGGTGCCTGATCCACGGGTTCGATGACGGTGACGTCGAGGCGGGTGATGGTGCGGCTGGTATCGGGTCGGCCGTCGGCGTGGCGCACGCTGTAGCGGGACATCGGTGACTTGACCTTGCGGGTGCTGACCCGTTGCCGGCGGGTCGGGAGCAGGCCGGTCAGGATCCGACGGCCGATCGTCCCGAGGAGAGTGTCCCGATCGGTGTCCGCGGGGATGATGCCGGTGGCCTGGATCACTTGGTCGCGGGCGGTGTGGAGCGTGATGCTGAAACAGCAGCGGTCCGGGTCGGTGCCGGGGAGGGACTCGGCGGCGTCGACCATCACGGTGCGTAGGGCCTGGTAGAGCGTGAGCAGTGACCACATCTCCTGCTCGATGCCTGCCGGGTCGCCCGAGCGGAGGTTGTGACCGTTCATGATTGTGTGGCGGAGCGCGTAGTACGCGGATTCGTGTTCCCACCGCTGGTGATAGAGGCCCACCAGCGTGGTGGCGGGGTGACGGCGGGCGTCGGTCAGGGTCGTGACCAGTCGGTAGGACCCGGTGAAGGACGTGCCGTCCGCGCAGGTCACGGCGATCTGTGCGTCGATGACCCGTACTTTCACGGTGCCGATCACCGACAGGTAGGAGCCGTCGACGAGACGGGTGAGGACCGGCGTGCGCCGGTTGCTGCGGAGCCGGCCCAGGACCTGGGCGCCGGTGCCGGTGACCGACGCGAGGAAGGCATTGCTGTCGAATCCCTTGTCCCACAGCACCAGCATGTCCGGCCGCAGCAGGTGCAGCAGCCAGCCGGCGTAGCTTGTCTCGCCCTCGGCGGTGGGGCCGAACACCGCGCCGACCAGGGCCCGGGTGCCGGTCTCGACCAGTGTCATCAACTCCAGCGTCGGATAGCCATGATGCGAAGTCCTGCCCAGCCAGGCCCGGTTCCGTTCGGAATCGGGAACCCTCAGCGAACTGCAGCCGTCGAACGACACCATCCGGTACGGACCGAAACGCACACCCGGCGTCGTCGGCCGGGCCAGCAACCCGGCCAGCACCTCGAACAACGCCCGCACCGGCGCGCTGCCGATTCGCCGGCGCAGGTCACGCAACGCCTTCGCCGACGGACAGACCACCGGCATCCCGGACAGACCAGCGGTCAGCTTGTCCCAGACGAGGCGGTAGCCGACCTCGGGGAACAGACACATCGCCAGCAGGAAGTAGACCCCGACCCGCGACGGCAGATCACGCAGCCGCCGCTGCACCGTCCTGGTCTCCGCAAGGACCGCGTCCACGAGTTCGAACGGCACGACGGCAGTCAGCTCCCCCAGATGCCCGGGAGCGAACCGGCCCGCGGCCACAGTGACCGTTCGGGTGATGGCCGTCAGTGCAGACGGCAGGACACAATGAGGGGGCAACGGAGCTCCTTCGGGACAAGCTGTCTTGGTCGACTGCCTGTACCAACGAGCTCCGTTGGTCTACGTCGAGAATCCTTCAACTCCCTTGCGTGACCTGCGAAAACGCTAACTACCCGGCCTTGGGCCAAGGCCCACCCACCGACTGGCCTGATCATGGACTACGGCGCGACCGGATCGTCGGACTCCACGAGTTCAACCTGAGTAACCGCGGGCGGGCGCCCCAGCCGGTCCTGCAGCCGGGCGTGCCGGAACTGGTACACCGCCCCGGCCTGGCGGAGGACGCCACGGCGGGCGGCGTCGGCCAGGAAGGTGTTCACCCGCCAGGGAAGCTGACCGCGCAGCGGCAGCCACAGCCGGGTGAACAGCACCCACCGTCCCCAGGCTGTGCCCGCGAGGGTCAGGGGCAGCGCAGCGATCGGGCCCAGCCCCGTCTGGCCGAGGAGGAAACCGCCTGCGTAGACGGCGATGCAAGCCGCCAGCCATAAGGTCAGCGCGATGGTACGGCTGCGTGCCAGGAGGTGGGCGGGGGTTCTGGCCTCGTGCTGATCGCTGGCCGTGAAGAAGGCGCTGCCGAAGAAGATGACGGCCAAGGTGGCCGCGATGGTGACGAGAGCGGCATGGACTCCGCCGATCAGAAGCCCTGGGATGGCTGCCAGCGGTGCGTACGCGCCGCAGCTCGCCACCGCACGCTCCAGGTCGACGGGTTTCGGGCGCAGTCGGAACCGGCCGAGTCCCTGCCGCTCCCTGGCGAGGTAAGGATAGATCGAGCTCGCCAGGGAGCCCATGAAGGCCCCGGACAGGGCCGCGCTGACCGGTCCCGCCGGGACGAACGCGCCGTTGACCGCACCACAGAGAGCCCCCCAAATGATCATGATAGCGGCGAAGATCAACACCTGAACGTGAGGCGGGACGGTGTCCGCCAGGCGCCACCATGCGAGGTCGCGGCTGGCCAGGGCGTTCATGTCCGCACTCAGGCGGGCGAGCCACTTCTCCGCCCGTTCCGGGCGGTACCGTACAGGCTTCTCGCCCTGGAACTTCCGGGGCGGGCGCGTCGAGTAGCTGGCGGGCACGAAGCCGTCCAGCAGGAGGTCCTCGACGGCGGGAGCCTCGGACAGCCAGCCGTCCTCCAGTAACTCCGCCGGGTCCCTGCCCCCCTTGGGTCCGTAGGCGCGGTGGGCCAGGGCGGCCATCAGCGGGTTAGTCAGGACGCCGCGCAGGTGCCCGGTGTACGGGTCATCGTCGCAGAGTCGCTGAAGGACGGTGTCCCACTCGACCGGTGCACGGGCCAGGTACGCGGCCACATCTGTGGGATCGAGCGGACGCAGCCTGACGCCAGCTGCAGCCCGCAGCACGCTCCCGTCGGCGGTGACCTTCCCGAACGCGGACTCGCGCATGGCCACGACCAGGGGACGCTCCGGCTCACGGTTCAGCTCCTCGAACGCTTCCTCCTGGAAGTCCTCGTGCATCTCATCGAGCCCGTCCAGAATGGGCAGGAGGCGGCCCTGCACCATCAGCCACTGGGCGAGGGTGCCACCGCCGGCAGGCGCGGGCTTGGCCAGTTTGCCGTAGGACTCGTGCAACCACCTGACCAACCAGTCTCCCAACGAGTCCCGTTTCGGGTCCCAGTTGCCGACTGGCACCACGACCGGAATGGCGTCGTCCATCCGTCCCAGCAGCCCATGCGCCAAACGGGCGGCGAACACACTCTTGCCGCTGCCAGCCGACCCGACGACCAGCAGCCGCTGTGACGGCACCGCGTCGTACAGCCGTAAGGGCTCGACGAGGTCGTCCAGTGCGGCGGGAGGCTCGGCGGCGACGTCCCGGGGGTCTGACACGGCCTCCCCGGAAGGCGTGACGACGTTGACCCACCGATCAACACCTCTCCCCCGAACCAGGTTCCAGCGGACCGTCATCGGCGCCGGATCGTCGATCGCGTTCAGGTACGTGCGCAGGTTGGCGGTGAGTTCCGCACGGAACCTTTCCACCGCCAGCGCCGCTAGCTCGGCCTGCTCATGGGCACGGCTGGAGCGCAGGTTGATGGTCGTGTTGACGTCACGAACGTCCCCGTTGATCTCGGGGGCGCCCCTCCAGAACCAGCGGTGCCGGACGGAAGTCATGACGCCGCTCCTTGGTCCCACCCGTCGACCTTGATGCGTACGTTCCCGGTAACACTTCCCCTGACCAACGCGGATCCCGGCGCCGCGGCGGCGTCCGTCCCGGGACTGGCCGCATACGGGGACGCCGCCATGCCAGACACCTCCGTCGACACGTCACCGCCCACATTTCCGCCGACGGCAACCCCCCCGAGTCCCGTGACGGACAAGGGCGGCATCACGCCGGTGTCCGGTTCCGGCGGCGGGGTCGGCCGCCGGAGCATCAACCCGAGCACGCTCGTGACCATGGCGACAAGGGCCCCGATCACCGAGGACACCTTCTCCGCCCGGTCCAGGCTCTGCCCCGGAAGGAACACCACGAACAGCAGGGCGCACAACCCGGCGAGAAACAGCGTGCTGAACATCGTCAGCTTGATGGGTCGACTCATTTCCGCATGATGCGCACTCCTGACCCGATCCATGCCTGAATGCCATAAATACACATTCCGAAGATCGATAGTGATCGAATCCACTCAAGGAGCGACCGGGAGTCCATTGAGGATCTCGGCGGCCCTTGTCGATCAACGCCGATCCCTTCGAGCGAACCGGGCCGCCGCCCGCCGCCTGAAGGCGCACCCGCTCCCGCTTCTCCTGCTCCTTGGGCATCAGCCCGCCCCCGTGCGCGAACCACATGTGGAGCCCCGCCCCGACAGCGTGCGGGGCTCCACATGTGCCTTGCCCGAGCGGTGCCACGAGGTCATCGCGTCCGGCACTTCTTGGTTTTGCCGGCTGGCCACCGTGAGGAAGGCGGCGTGCTGCGGGCGCGGATGATCCGTTCAACTGCCGACGTCGACAGCCCGCGCTCCGTCATCTCACACTCGTCCAGGCCGAACCACTCGGTGGGCGCAGACGGATGCGGTGGACGTACCAGCGGCGGATCAGCATGTCCCGGTCCACGTGCACCGACATGCCCAGCACCGGCTCGCAGTCCGCGTCCCACTCCGGCATCACCGCCTGGTCCAGATGCACGCGCAGCCCGCCGCGGCGCAACCGAATGTCCGCCACGGAGCCGAGCGGCGCTCCGTCGGGCTGGGCGAAGTCGAAGCGGGCTTCCTCACCCCGGCCGTGAAGCCAAGCGGCGGCCGCGGACTTCACGTACAGGTGGTCGGCGCTGTTCACGCCGCGGGCACGGCGACCGCACAAGTGAGGGTGACCGTCGGGGCCCGGGTGGTGGGCGAAGTGGCAGACCCGGTCGGTGTACAGCTTGGTGGTCAGCTGAAGGCCGCAGCCGCCGAGAAGCAGCCCGCACCAGAACGTGTCGTGCTCGTGACGGCGACGGAAGGAATCCAGCTCGATCGCCTCCAACGGCAGAATCAGCGGCTCCTCCGAGTCCGCACCGCCCAGAACTGCCGTCTGAATCTGCCGCCTGTCACCACGCACGAAACCCCACCTTTCGCCCCACCTCATCGTGCCATCCACACCATTGGCCTCACAGACGACCGACATGCTCACACCGTCGTACGCAGCGGGGCAGGATCAGTGGCAACAGCCGGCGTGCCGAGCGGCACGCTCCGCCTGGGGCCGCCGCGGCGCAAGAGCCCGGGCGGTCGCGGATTCGCGGCGACGCCGTCTCGCGGCCGAAGCGGTTGGCCTTCGCGGCGGAACCCGTCATCCGGTGCAGCCACGGCCGCGTTCGCCGACGCCCCTCACGACAGGCTGTCGATCATGGTTTTGGTGTTGGGACAGTTGACGTAGGGTGGAGCAATACGACGCGGGGTGGAGCAGCTCGGTAGCTCGCTGGGCTCATAACCCAGAGGTCGCAGGTTCAAATCCTGTCCCCGCTACTGAAACCTGAGGGGCCAGCACAATGTGCTGGCCCCTCAGGCGTGTCCGGCCCCGGGGCACGCGCGACGTTGCAGCATGCGTGCCGGGCGGGCCGAACTACGCCGTGGACACGACGAGATGTCGGCGGATCCGGATCCGCCTACGAGTGCCCTGAAAGCCTTCTTGGAGAGCTGCTGCGAGGCCAGGACATTTCTATTACAGAGCTGTCGAGACTCCCCTCACACAATAATGATCAACACGGAGCCCACCGGCGCCCGTCCAAGCAACAGGGAAGAATCATCATGCGACTGTTCCACGCTGCCGCCGCATTCGCTGCCACGTCCGCGCTGGCCCTGACACTCACCGCCTGCGGGAGCGACAGCGGCAGCAGCAGCGCCTCGGACAGTCAGTCGTCCGCACCCGTCGCCTCGCCCGCGACCACCGCGTCCAGCGGCGCCCCGGCCGAGAACGCGGGTGCCACCAAGGACACGGGCAGCAGTTCGGGCGCTGGCGGTACGGACACCAGCAGCGCCGGTGCCGGCCGCTGCCACACCGCCGGGCTGGGCTTCTCGTTCGGCTCCGGCGACGGCAAGGTCAGCAGCTCGGACGACCAGCAGCAGCTGGCCGTGGTGCTCAAGAACAAGACGTCCTCCGCGTGCACCCTCCAGGGCTTCCCCGGGGTCGACCTGAAGTCCTCCAACGGCAGTTGGTCGCTGACCCGCAGCAGTGTGACGCCCAAGAAGGTCACCCTGACCGCCGGCAGCAGCACGACGTTCACCATTACCTTCCTTCCGTGGACCCAGGGCAGCGGCACCGAGTTCAAGGCCACCTCGGTCGTCATCACCCCACCGAACGAGACCACCTCGACCACCCTGACCTGGCCCGGTGGCAGTCTCCTGCTCCAGGATGGCGCCACGCGCCCGGGCACCTACACCGGCCCCGTCGGCGGCTGACGGCTCGCACCGGCCAGCCCGGGCTCCGGCCGCAACCTTTTTCAGGCCGGTCTGCGCGCGTTCGACTCGTGAGCGATGCGCACCGCCGTTCGGCGACGCCGCATCGCTCACCGGCCGGCCCGGCGCAATCGGGGCCGGCGATGTCATACGCCCCGGTGCCAGGGGCTGACGCTCCAACTTGGCCTTGCGCTCCCCCAGGACGGGCTCGAGCCGCTCATCGTGGGTACTCCCCGGCACGGCCCCCGTACCCGTCCGGGCATCCTTGACGCAGGTACTGCCTGCCACGGCCTGGCAGCGCCGGCAATTCCTCTTGATCCAGTACCGGCGCGCCACCTGGTCGTGTAGCAGCTGTCCCAATCTGCCGCCCAGCCCGACCCTCCGCGCGCTGCTGCGGACCCAGCTCACCGAACTCGCCGACTCCCCGGACGAGACCACCGGCACGCTGCGGATGCCTCGCCGTCGGCGCGGTCGTCTCCGACACCGGCATCAGGTCGGGCGAGATGTGCGCACTCTCGATCGAAAACCTGTCGCCGCTCCTGGAGAAGCTGCGCGTGGTGCACCGACCCCAGGGCTGGAGCGAGGCGGAGGCGTGCACCGAGCTGCTCGCCCTGTCCGGCTTGTCCCGCGCGGCGCTCAAGCGCTGGCTCCCCGAGCGCCAGCGACTGCTGACCCGGGCCGGCGGCACCGCGACCGCGCTGTGGGTCTCCCCGCGCGGCAACCACCACGACGGCCAGCACGTGCCCGAGGGAACGCCCCTGATGCCCCGGGGCCTGGCCCGCGCCTGGACCCGCACGGTCACCGACACGAACAACGAGCTGGCCGGACAGCCGTCCTGGGAACCGCTGCCCACGCGCATGGAGCAGCTGCCGCGGCATCACGCCCAAGACCGCGGCCGCGCCGATGACGCCCGACGCCGAGAAGGCCGCCGCGATCCTGGACGCCGTCGCCGACCGTGGCCGCGCGCTCGCCGAGCTGCGCCGCGCTGGCGAACAGGACTCCACCACCGAACTGCAGGCCCGCGTCGCCGTCCGCCAGGCCGTGCGCGACGCGTGGGCGGAGGGCATCGAGCACACCGTCCAGCTGTCCGTCCTCGCCGAGGCGGGCCTGGCCGACGACGCCGCGCTCGCGGCCGTCGGCTGGGAGCCTGTGCTGCTCACCGCAATCGACCGGAGCCAGGGCTGGGGCCGCCCCTCCAAGACGTCGGATGCCGTGCCTTCGAAGGGCTGACCGGCGCCGGTGACGGCCTGAACGCGCCCTGTCGCAGGGCAGGTTGGGATCTTTCGCTCTGCCCATGTCGAAGCAGAAGCCGGGCAGGAAGCACCGGACGCCCCAGAAACGGGCCCCACGCCACCCCTCGGTACCGAGCCCGCGCGCAGCGGCTCCGGTTCTGCCAGGCGGTGGCGGGCTGCCGCTGCGCGGCAGCCTGGACCAGACGGCGATGCTGCTGCAGCACGCGAAGCCGGACCAGCTGGTGGAACTGGTCCTGCCGCACCTGTGGGCGGCCCTCGCTGACGGCCGTGTCCCGGCGAACGTGTGCGTGGACGCGTGTATGACGCTGCGCAACGCCTACGGCCAGCTCGGGGTCCGGGCTGAGCTGCTGCCGGTCGATCTGACCGTTCAGTACAAGGACGGGGGCGGCACCCGATACGGCTCACTCACGCCGAGCTGGACCGGGACCTCATGGAACGGGCACTGCGTGCTGGTGCTGCCTGACTCCGAGCGGTTCGTGGACGCCACCGTGGAGCAGTTCGAGGAGATCCGTGAGATCGGTGCCGGGCCGATGATCGGCAAGGTGACCCTGTCGGCCCACGGCGACGGCTCGATGATGAAGCCGGGAGCACAGGTGATGCTCCAGCGCGGCGACCTGGTGCTCACGTACACCATCGCCGGGCCGGACGCGCTGGCCTCCATCGTGGAGCACCCGGAGGCGGCGGCTCACGCCGACGGTCACCGCCGCACCGGCGTGAACGTCGCTTCCTTCACCCTGGCTGCCCTGCGCGGCGAGGGCGTACGCGGCCGGGCGATGCAGGCCCCCCACCCGAGGCTGCGGGCTTTGCTGCGGGCTGTCCAAGACGCCCCGTACGAGGCCGATGAGGCTGGCGACGTGAGGTTCCGCCTGGCCGATCAGACCGGCTGTGAGCAGTGGCTGCGGCTGGACGAGATCCCGCTGCCGTCGACTGTCCCGGCCGCCTGGCCCCGTTCGTAGAGCCGGGGGCAGGGCCCAGCCACCGGGGCTCCTGGTCATGGAGCCGGGAGAGTTCGACTGCGGTGTTGCGGCCACGGCGTCCAGGCCGGCCGCTGGCGCGAGCACCCCTCGAAGTCATCGAGCGAGTCGAACGCCCGCGTGTCGCTGTCGGCCGTACCGGTGCGGGGGTACGGGCGGGGAACGGTCCATATCCGTGAACTCCGGAAAAGCTCCACCTGTCCAGCAACTTTGCCAGTTTCGGACGCGCTGAGGGGCGCCAGCCACGGGCTGGCGCCCCTCGCAGGTGTCTGACGCGCGGCCGCTCACCCCGTACACCTGGCGTCCGGCCACCGGGGCCCATGACGGCCTCCTCGACATCCAGCACATCGACGAGTACGAGATCGACGTCATCCAGATGCGGTTCCCGGGCTTGGGCACGCACGTGCGCTACGTGAGCTCCGAGGCGGTGTTCACCAACGAGGTCATCAACTCACTCCGGGACGGCAAGGGCGACACCTTCTACAAGCAGTACCGGGAGATGGGCATCCTGCCGGTCGACGACATCCAGTTCACGGAGGACAAGGAGTCGACGCAAGAGGAGTTCTTCCACACCTTCAATACGACCGTCATGCACGCCGACCGCAAGATCCGCGCTGGTGGCCGAGCGCCGCTCCATCTGCAACCAGGTCACCGAGCTGACGAACCGCATCAAGAACGGTGGGCCAAAAATGGCAGCATCGCGGGCGGCCCCGGCCGAGGCTCCGCCGACGGCTCGATCGTCGCGTCCACCCTCGGTACCACCGACCGCACCCGGAGCCCTACGTCGAGAACAGCTCGCTCGGCAACCACAAGGGCGACATCTACAAGGACGACGACCTCGTGTTCCTGAAGCCGACGCCCGACTTCAGCCTGGCGAAGTTCGAGGACTTCACCGAGAAGACCCACCCCGAGGTTGGTGTCGGCGTAGCCAGTTCTCCGCCGCCGAGAAGGACGACGCGCAGATATGCCTGGGCGCCGCAACGGGCGCAGGCCACCGGCTCCGGCTACGTCACCAACTGCTGCAAGGAGCTGGTGGAGAACACCGTCGACATCGAGCGCGGCGTGAACATCGTGGTCAAGGACGGCAAGTACGTCACGTCCACCGGCAAGAAGCTGTTCCTGGTCATGAAGGACACGACGAGGAACTCGGCCTCAGTTTTACGAGGTCAGCAGGTTCGAGACGTAGATCAAGGTTGGCTCTGCTCCCACCCGCACGACTCGCAGACATCGTGATGTCCGTCATGCACAAGCCCCAACTGACCGGCGAGGGCACCGGCCTCGGCATTCGCCCTACGACGGGCTCAATGCCGCAGAGTACCCGCTGAGCTGCAGCTTTCGCTCCTCGCTGCCTCGTTGTCAGTGAGCGTTTTCAGCGTGGCCACTGATCGGGTGACGGCGGTGGCATGAGGCGGATGCCCGCACCACACAGGGCTCCCGTGCCGTTGAGGGAGGTGTTCGAAGTCTCAACCCACCGACACAGGAGCCCTGTTGGTTCCTTATCCTGCCGCACTCGACCTCCCTCACGCCCTGGTCGAGTGGGTCACGATGCTCATCGTCACCCGTGAGGGTGACCGACGGTGCAAACTCCCGCCGCACCAGCGCGCCCTGGTCGCACTCGTGTACCTACGTCGTCACGACAGCCTGGCGAGGATCGCGCACGGCTTCGGGATATCCGTGGGCACCGCCCACGCCTACGCCACCGCCGTCGTCGATCTGCTTGCCGACCGTGCTCCGGGCCTGCTGAAGACCCTGCGCCAGGAAGACCCTGCCTCCGTCCTCCTGGACGGGACCCTCGCCGAGTGCGACCGCGTCGGTGACGGCCGGGCGGACTACTCGGCCAAGCACCAACGCCGGTAAGTTACGGGCCCGTCGGAGTCCTTGACGTGGCAACAGGGCCTCTGTGTCGACTGGTTTCGACCAAGAAATCCGCC
>NZ_JBIAQF010000047.1:0-39153 GCF_042888885.1 Streptomyces sp. NPDC002742 | reverse complement strand
CTCAGCCATCTCCCCAGGTGTCACGCCACGTCAACGACGCTCACACACCAACAGACACTCCACTCACGGGTGAAGATGACCAAGCCCTACTAGGCTCTGCTGTGGATCGGGGGAGGGCTGGATGGGCACTGTGCTGGTTGAACCGGCGGCCGTGGAGCGCTCGCGGCATGTGAAGCGTGCGGCACAGGCTGCCGGGGTCGGGTTCGTCTCGGTGGCCGGGTCTCTGCTCGCGACGTGGTTGCTGCTGGACTCCAGCGCCTGCCGGAACGCGCCGGACTATGGCTGCCTCGGCTTCGCCCTCGAGTGGTCGTACGTCTTGCCCTTCCTGAACTTCCTCCTCACCTGGGCACTTCTGCGCCTCCTCGGATTACGGCCGGCCTGGCTCACCGCACTGCTCGGCACCGGCATCGGCTGGTATCTGGTCCGGAACATCGACGCTTTCCAGTGGCTCCCCGGTGGTACGCGGTACGTCCAACCCGTCTTATGCGTGGGCGCGTTCGCCCTCGCGGCCTGGTTCACCCAGTCGCGCAGGCCGCTGTGGCCGCGAGCAGCCGTGGCCCTCTTTCTGGTCCTGCTGATGCCATTCGACTCGTTCGCCACCACGCAGCACGTCCGGAGCGAGCTGGACAACGAACTGGCCGATGCCGGTGTCCCCCTGCTCGGGCCGCAACTGCCCGCGGGCTACCGCCTGAACGGCGTTGGCACCACCGGGGCAACAGTCGAACAGCAGGCCACCTTCTACTACCGGATCTCACCCGACAGCACGAGTGACGCGGGCACCATGGACGATCTCCATCAGGAGATCCAGGTGATCGTCGGCCACGTACAGCCGGGTTTCACCCCACCTTCACACTGCGCCGCGCTCACCGGCGACTACCCCGTGCCGTCACACGCCTGCACCCCGGTGGCTCCTGGAGTGTGGCGGTGGTCCAAGTACGACTACGTCGATTACTTCACCCGGGTCGGCGACACTGTCGCAGTCCTCCAAGCCCGCACTCCTCCAACGAGCGACGCCGTTCTGCGAGACCTCGCCGGCACCATGCGCGTCCGGGCGTCGTCGTACTTCACCGGCGGCTGAACGGCTTCCAGCTCGGCGCCGGCGGGCAAGCGCTCTCGGAACCCACCTCGGCGTGACCACTCGCAAGCCCCGGAACCATCCGCCCCCTTTGGTCGTCTTGTGCGCTGACTGTGTACGAAGCGGGGATACGGGGGGACGCTGTGACGCGGAACGTGACGAAGGCCGGTCTTCTGGTGGCGGCCATGGCGACGGTACTGGGGGCCTCGGCCTGCGGCGGGGAAGCCGGTGCGGCGGCCGCGGGGACCGGCGGGAAGCTCCCCGCGCACGGGAGGGGGAAGTCCGTGGAGTCCGTGGCGCCTTTCGGGTACGGGGCGTCGTCCGGCTCGGCGCCGACGCTTTCCGGCGCCGCGGGGAAATCGTCCGGGATCGCGCGGACCGCGGCGGCGCCCGTCACCCGGCACGTGCCGTGGAACCTGGACATTCTGGACCAGCGGTCGCGGCCGCTGAACGGGAAGTTCACCACCACCGCCACGGGCAAGGGCGTTCACGTCTATGTGATCGACACCGGGATGGACGTCGCGCACAAGGAGTTCGGCACACGCGCCCACCTCGGCGCCGACTTCGTGGGCCCGAAGGACTCCGGTGACTGCTTCAGCGAGGCGGGCGTCGGCCACGGCACGTTCGTCGCGGGCATCATCGGCGGGGCGAGGTACGGCGTGGCGCCCAAGGCGGAGCTCGTACGGGTCCAGGGCGTCCTGTGCGAGAGCGGGGGCGGCGGTTCCGCGGCGGCGGCCGAGGCGGCCGTGGTGAAGTCGGTCAAGTGGGTCACCGCGCACGCACAGAAGCCTGCGGTGGTGAACATGTCGCTCAACTTCGGCCACCGGTCGGCGGCGGTGGAGTCCGCCGTGAAGAAGATGGTCGACGCGGGGATCTCGACGGTGGTCTCGGCCGGCAACTTCCATGACGACGCCTGCAAGCACTCCCCGGCCGGCGTCCCCGGCACGATCGTCGTGGCGGCCTCCACCTCGAACGACCGCGTGTGGAGCGACGGCGGCTCCTACGGATCGGGCTACGGGCGGTGCGTGGACCTGTACGCCCCCGGCCAGAAGGTGACCGCCGCCCTCGCCGGCGGCGGTACGACCACGGAGAACGACGGCGCGACATCCTGGGCCGCGCCGCACGCGACCGGCGTGATCGCGCTGTATCTGTCGGCACACCCCCACGCCACTGCCCGCGAGGTCCACCTCTGGCTCGACCGCACGGCCACCCGTGGCGCCGTGCGCGGCGTCCGCTCCGACACCCCCGACCGGCTGCTCAACACCGGCGGCCTCTGACCTGCCCCGGCCGCCCCGGTCGCACACTCACCCGAGCGCCGGCAGCTGACCGGCGAGGGCGGGCTGTTCGGCCGGGACGAGAACGAAGTGGGCGAAGTGGGCTGACTTGCTCGGCCGGGCCGAGAACGAAGTGGCTGACTGCGCGCGGATTCCCGGCGTCCTGGGCTTCGGCGATCGACCGACCGGATGAAGTTCTCCAGCGTGCGGTCGGCGCGACGCCGAACAGCGGAAACGTGCGCGGTCCGTGTTCCTACGATGCCGCCAGGGGCGCCCCGGCGAGCAGGGCCCGCGCGAGTCGGCCCCGTGCGACGCGGGCTTCTTCGACTCGGCTTCTTCGACTCCAGAAATGGCGGAATGCATGAGACCGATGAACTGTGGCCGGCCGCGGACCTGGGCCGCTGCCGGTGCGACACTCGCGCTTCTGGCGGGGGCGGCGGCCGCCGGCGCCCCCGCGGCGGCGCACGACGACGGCCTCGGGCCCGCCATCGAGGCGATCATGCACAAGCCCGGTTACGAGCACGCGCAGTGGGGCGTGCTGGAGACGGACCCGGAAAGCGGCCGGGTGATCCACTCCCGGTTCGCGAACCAGTTCTTCGTCCCCGGCTCGACGGTCAAGCTGGTCACCATCTCGACCGCCTGGCACACCATCGGCCCCGACCACCGCTTCACCACCCCCGTGATGGCGACCGGCACCCGCACCGGGTCGACGCTGCACGGGAACCTGGCGCTGGTCGCCCAGGGCGACCTGACCATGGGCGGACGCACCAAGCCCGACGGCTCGGTGGACTACACGGACATCGACCACACCGAGGCCGCAATCCCCGGCGCGACCCTCACCCCTGAGAACCCGCTCGCCGGCATCAACCAGATCGCCCGGCAGATCCGCGACTCCGGCATCACCCGGGTCGACGGCAACGTCATCATCGACCCCCGCCTGTTCAACCTCCCGGACCTGAGCCCGCAGCCCACCCCGCTGATTCTCAACGACAACCTGATCGACCTGCTGACGACCCCGACCACGCCCGGGCAGGCGGCGAAGCTGTCCTGGCGCCCGCAGGTCGCGCCCTACCACGTCACCTCCAGCGTCCGGACGGTCTCCAGCGGCGGGACCACCTCCGTCAACGTGACCGCCTCGCCCGACGGCACTCAGATCCATCTCTCCGGCACCATCGCCGCCGGTTCGCAGCCACTGCTGCGGGTCTCCAACATCCAGGACCCGAACGCCTTCGGCCGCACCGCGCTGATCGAGGCCCTCGGCCGCGCCGGTGTCACCGTCACCGCGCCTCCCACCGGCCCCAACCCGCAGAACCAGCTGCCCGCCTCCTACCGCAACGACCCCCGCGTCGCCGCGTACGTCTCTCCGCCGTACAGCCAGTACGCCAAGCTGATCCTCAAGGTCAGCCACAACCTCGGCGCCAACCTGGCCCTGTGCAACATGGCCGTCGCGCGCGGCAGCAAGAACTGCTTCGACGCGTTCCCGATCGAGCACGACTTCCTCACCGACGTCGCGAACGTCGACCCGAAGCAGTTCCAGCTCGCGGACGGGCGCGGCGGCGTGCCGGCCGAGCGGGTCACCCCGAAGGGCCTCGTCGAGCTCCTCACCTACTGGCTGCACACCCCCGACGCCAAGGCCTTCCGGAGGCTGCTCCCGATCCTCGGTGTCGACGGCTCGAACGGGATCTCCTGCACCACGAACTGCCCGGCCAAGGGCAAGGTCTTCGCCAAGCCCGGCACCATTCTCGGTGAGGACCTGCTGAATCAGCGGCTCGCGGCCTCGGCCCAGAACGAGGCCGGCTACCTGAAGACCGACGACGGCCGCCTGCTGACCTTCTTCGTCGGCGTCAACGGCGCCTCCAGCCCCGACCTCCAGAGCTTCCTCAGCATCTTCAACGACGTCAACCAGATCACCGCGCTCCTCCAGGAGCAGGCCTCGGCACGCAAGTAGCGCGCCGCCCGAAGCCGCCGTACAACCGCCCGGAGTACTGGGGTCCGTTCGGAAGTGAGGGACTCCGGGGCCGTGGCCACTCCGGGCGGTCGGCGCGGTGCACGGGCGGCGGGCCCGACCGGGCCGTGCGGGCCGGGCGACCCAGCCGCGGCGCCTCCGATCCGGCAGCGGTGCAACCGCCCTGGTGGGGCCGTTGCACCGCTGCCGACGGACCTTGCATCGACCGGGCCACGGCGCTGGACCGCCGCCGCGGGCACTGCGCTGTCCGCCGAACAGCGCAGTGCCCGCGGCGGTGTCTGCTGTTGCGGGGCCGGGGGTCAACTGGTGAAGGTGAACCAGTTGATGTTGGTGAAGTCCGAACTGCTGCCTGAGAAGACCAGGTAGACGTCGTGGACTCCGGTGGCGGAGGCGGCCATGTTCGTGGGGACGGTCTGCCAGTTCTGCCAGCCGCCGTTGTTGGCGAAGTCGATCTCGGCGATCTTCGTGCCGCTGGTGCTGTCGAGCCGCACCTGGACGGCACCGCTGATACCGGCGGCCGCGCCCGACGCCAGCCGGGCCTTGAACTGGTTCGGGGAGGTCGAACCGAAGTCGACGGAGGAGAACTTCAGCCAGTCACCGTTCGCGATGTAGCCCACGTCGCTGCCGCCGCCGGTGTCGGAGCAGCTCTCGGTGGTGGTCCCGCTCTGTGCCGAGTAGGACTCGGCCTGGATGGTGCTGTAGGCGCTGACGGTGCCCGAGCCGCCCCCCGATCCTCCACCGGAGCCGCCGGCGCCCAGGGTGATGCTCCACGAGGTGGGCGCCCCGTCCTGGATGTGCCCGTCGACGGGGGCCGAGCCGGTGGGGCCGACGTCGTCGTAGGGGAAGGCATAGCCGATGCTGGCGTACTTGTGGACCAGCCGCGCGTAGTGGTTGGTGATCGAGTCCGTGTAGTACTGCGAGGGTGTCACGCCGTCGGGGTTGTTGTTCCCGCCCGAGACGAGGAGCGAGCTGCGGTTGATCGCGGCGGCGAGCCGGGCGGCGATCGCCCCGCGGGCGTCTCCCCCGGAATTGTAGAGCGGACCGGACGCACAGCCGAAGATGTCGACGGCGCTCGGCTTGGTGAACGGCACGCCGTTGGTGTTGAGACCGGAGAACACGATGGCGTTGCCGGAGACGGTGCCGGTGTAGGAGCCGATGCTGCCCTGGCCGTTGATGGTCAGCGGGGTGGACGCGTAGTGGCTCCAGACCCGGTTCAGGTAGTCGTTCCAGTAGCCGCCGAAGTCCACCGGTGAGTGCGAGGGCGCCATGACGCGCAGTACCCCGCCGGAGGAGTCGGTGACCACCAGCCTGTCCCAGGGGGCTCCGTCGGAGGCGTGCTGGGTCTGCAGGCCGGAGGCGATGGAGGCGAGGGCGCCGGCGGGCAGCGGACTGACCGACTGGGTGCCTCCGCTGCCGGTGCTCGCCATCGAGATCGGCAGCGCGACCATGTCGACGTAGGAGATGTTCGCGTACAGGTTGGCGCTGTTGAACGTGAACTCGCAGAACGTCCAGTTGGTGGCCCAGTTGGGGTCGGAGCTGACCAGGGCGGGCTGCACCACTCCCGGCGGGGAGCCCGGGTTGACGAAGAACTGGAGTTTCTGTCCGACCGAGAACCAGACACGGCCGCCGATGATGTAGTCGGTCAGGGTGATGGTCCTGGCGGCCGAACCGGAGGCGCCCAGCGCGATGGAGTAGTCGGCGATGGGGGTCACCGCGGACGACGGGTTGGGCAGCCGGTTCAGGGCGCCGTTCGCCGAGACGAAGACCGGCCAGCCGCTGCTGTCGGTTCCGGATATGTAGGCGTAGACGGTGTCGTGGCCGGAGTTGTTCGCCAGTTTCACGGGGAGCGAGACTCCCGCTGCCGCAGCGGTGGAAGTCAACGGCGAGACGGGTGAGAGCGGGCTGAGTGCAGCCGTACCGGTGATGGCAGCGGCCGCGGTCAGGAAGGAACGTCGGGAAACCACAGGGGCCCTCCCGGAGGGGGTGATGGACCGTCAACAACGTGACGGTCTGGGGGAGTTGTTTCGTGTGGGGTTCTGTGCGGGGGTGACGTTATTGGACTGGACCAATGTAGTCAAGGTTTCGGAACCATTACCTCCGCGTAACGGCGCTCGCGCCTCGCCGTGAACCCCCGTTCGCCCGAAGGCCATGCGGTCCGTCGGTGCTCGGGTCCGGCCCGGGCGGTGCTCGGGTGGTGCTCGGTGCGCTGGTGCCGGTGTGGACCGGTGGGGCCGGCGCGCATGCGGGAGATTGCTGACGCGGCCCCCTGTGTCGACCGCGCCGGTGTTCCGTGGGGGTGCGCGCCGCCTGACTGCCCCGTCGTACGGAACCGTCTGCGACTGCCGCGGGACGGGGGGAAGCGGACGGCGTCGCACGGCGGGTCCGCGATCTGCCGCACCCGCTGAAGTTGACAGCGCGCATATCGCTTATCGATACTATCGATAAGCGATATGTACGCTGTCGACGAGCAGGGGGAACCGTGGGTACGAAGTCCTGGTGGAGCCGGACCGACAATCGGCTGCTGGAGGCGGCTCTGGGTCTGGCCGCTCTGTTCGCCGGCGTCTTCGGGATACTGCTCCCGGCCCTCGGGACGGTTGGTCTCATCGACCCTGTGGACACCCGAGGGGTCAAGGTCGAGACCACGACCCGGGTACCGGGCAACGTGACCGACGCGGTGGCGGGCCACGGCATGACCCTCACCGGAACACACCAGGCCGACCTGGCCTTCGCCCACCCCGACCTGAGCGAGCGCCTGTTGCTCGCGCTGCCGGACGTCGTCGGCAGCCTGCTTCTGCTCCTCGTCCTGGCCCTCCTCCTTCGGATCGCCAGGACGCTGCGAGACGGTGACGTCTTCGTGCCGAAGAACGCCCGCCGCGTGAGCGTCATAGGGCTTACGGTGCTGGTACAGGCCGTCCTCTCCCCGGTGCTGCCGGAGCTCACTACGCAGGCGCTGGTGAGTGGCACACCCATGGCCGGTCAGATCCCTGCCTCGATCACCTTCACCGGCGAGTACGTCCTGCTCGCTTTCCTCATCCTGGCTCTGGGCGAGGTCTTCCGGCGTGGTACGAAGCTCCGCGCCGACACCGAGGGGCTGGTCTGATGCCGCCGGAGGAAGAGCACCGGGTCAAGGTCCACCTGGACCGGCTGCTGGCCGAGCGCGGCATGACCCTGTCCCAACTGGCGGCCAGGGTCGAGGTCACGGTGGTGAACCTCTCCGTCCTGAAGAACGACCGGGCGAAGGCGATCCGCTTCTCCACCCTCACCGCGATCTGCCGCGAACTGAACTGCCAGCCCGGCGACCTGCTCAGCATCCGAGAGGACTGACCCCGGTCGCGGGCATGGCCGGCACTCCGTACGAGAGCGCCGTGTACCGCCTCTTGCCGTGCGGCCTTCGCCGAAGGAGGCCCACAACCGCCTTGCCTAGACAAGGGATTACTCATGGAGATGACCTCTGCCCGGCAGCTGGCACAGGTTGGTGTGATCGCTGTGTGTGCTGCCTCCCTCGCGGCGTGCGGGATCTCCTCGCGTTCCTACAACGTGTCGGCGGCTCCGGGAGGTGCCGGCGCCGAGTGCTCCAGTCTGGTCAGCAAAGCCCCGCGGAAACTGGGGGGCCATGAGCGCAACGATCCCGACCAGAAGGGAACGGCTGTGTGGGGGGACGGTGATGTGATCCTCCGCTGCGGAAACATCTCGGACGTCCCGGAGTCGGCCGTGTGCACATCGGAAAAGGGGGTCGACTGGGTCGTGAACGCGAAGATGACCCATGACGGGGTGAAGACGGTTCTGTCGTACGGGCGTAGCCCTGCGGCCGAGGTCACGATGTCGGAGCGGATCAAGGACAAGGACGCCGTCCTCGGTGAGATGTCCGGGATCGTGTCGGGGCTGACTGAGCAGAAGGTGTGCGCGAAGCGGGGCTGAGCAACAGCGGCCGGGCTGAGCCGCGCCGGCTGGAACGGGTGGAATCGGACTGCCGACTGAGGCACGACCGCGCGCTGTTCGCTGCTACGGCTCGCCGCAGGCCCAGAGCCCGGGCTGCGCACCGAACCGGACTTCCTTGTCGGCGGCCGCCGACGTTCCGTGCGGGCACGTGACCGGTCGGTGGCGCTGAACCGGATCTGAGAGGAATCGTGTCGGGGAGCTGATGGGGCCTCTACGATGGGTGACCACATACGCGGGAACGCGAGGGGGCCGCCATGGAGCCGGATACCGGGTCCGAGGCCGTAAAGCCACGCCCTGACTACCCGCCGAAGACGCCTCCGCCTCCGAAGAAGCCCCCGTCACCGCCTCCACCGCAAACTCTGACGGCCTCGTCCAGCCTCCCCGTGCCGCAGCGTTCCGACCGCGCAGGCCGACCGGTGATGAAGAACCGTCAGGGCGCCGCCTGGTCTCTGGAGGCGCAGCCCTGGGCGCCGGGAAAGGCCTTCGCCGAGGTGACAGGACGGCTCGGCAAGTGGGGGCTGAAAACGCCTGACGGCCTGGAAGCCCTGGTACGGCAGCTGGTGACCACGGTCGTGGCGGACGGTGGCCGGCACATCAGCCTCCACCTCGCCGAACAGAACGACCAAGCGCTCATCCTGGCCTTCAGCCACCGTTCTCGTCCGTCGCGGCCGCGGGACGACGACGTCCTGGACCGCCTGCGTGAACTCGGGGCATCGAGCTGCGGGACGGAGATGACGGGCGAAGGCCGCCAGGTGTGGGCTGTGGTCGACCTGGAGGTGTAGTCGACCGACCCTGATGCGGGCAACTGACTAAGCCGAGAGCGGCTGAGGCGTTGAACCGGCCTCAGCCGCCGTAGAGCTCGGGCTTCGGAGTCCGGGACAGCAACGCTGCGGCCGCGTCCTTCACGGTGGTCGTGCCGTTGATCACCGCGGCGGCGACCTCGGTGATGGGCATCTCGACGCCGTGGGCGCGGGCCAGGTCGAGAATCGCCCCGCAGGACTTCACGCCCTCCGCGGTCTCGTTCGTGGCCCGGGTGGCTTCGTCGACGGTCATGCCCTGTCCGAGGTGCTCGCCGAAGGTGCGGTTGCGGGACAGCGGGGAGGAGCAGGTGGCGATGAGGTCACCTGCGCCGGCGAGTCCGGAGAACGTCAGCGGGTCGGCGCCCATCGCTGCACCGAGCCGGGCGGTCTCCGCGAGGCCGCGTGTGATCAGCAGGGCCCGGGCGTTGTCGCCCAGACCGAGGCCGGTGGCGAGGCCGACGGCGAGGGCGATGACGTTCTTGGTGGCGCCGCCGAGCTCGCAGCCCGCTACGTCGGTCGCCGTGTACGGGCGGAAGTACGGGGTGTGACAGGCGTTTCGAAGCGCGACGGCCGCGGTCTCGTCGGGGCAGGCGATGACGGAAGCGGCCGGCTGCCCGGTGGCGATCTCCCGCGCGAGGTTCGGACCGGACAGCACGGCGATCCGCGCGAACGGGATGCCCGTCACCTCGTGAATCACCTCCGACATCCGTAGCCCGGTGTCCGTCTCGATACCCTTCATCAGGCTGACGACGACCGTGCCCGGCCGGATGTAGCGGCCCCAGGCGGCGAGGTTGTCCCGCAGGGTCTGAGCCGGGATCGACAGCACGACGTACGCCGCGCCGGAGAGGGCGAACGTCGTGTTCTTCGTCGCCTGGAGGCGGGGAGGCAGGAGGACGCCGGGAAGGTAACGGGGGTTCTCGTGCCGGGTGTTGATTGCGTCGACGACCTCGTCCCGCCGGGCATGGACCATGACGTCGTTGCCGGCGTCGGCGAAGACCTTCGCCATGGTCGTTCCCCACGATCCCGCGGAGAACACTGCGACCCGAGCCACCCGACACGCTCCATCCCGATTTGCCGCAAGATTTCCCGCCTGCAGCCTACTAGTGGTCGAAGTTGCCCTCGACTGCGCCGGAACTGTGTGGCAGGGACCGGCCGTTGTGGACAGCGCCGAAGTCGCGGCGGAGGTTGCGGGCGACGGATGCGAGCGGTGCCGGAGTGTCCTGCCGGCGTCGGCGATCCAGCCTTCGAGGCGGCCTTCTTCGCCGGCCATCCACGTGTCGGCCAACTCGCCGATGATCGCGCCGATTCGACGGCGCGGCAGACGAGCGCGAACACGATGGGACAAGGCCGTGCGGGCCAGGGAATGGGTCACAGCAACGCCGACTCGCGCAGCCTTCCCGCGAAAACCGTCTACCTGAGCGGCCGGCGCACGTGTCCAGGTCTGTTCAGCCTTGGCGCCGCCGACGGCGGAGAGCCCTCACGGTGCTGCAGAGGGCGATGAAAAGGGAGCCTCCCACCACCCACGGCACGTGCGACGCAAACGATGTCGTGGGGTGGTAGAGCATCCGGGACACTGCTACCCCGAGCAGGCCGCTAATGAGCATGAACCCCCAAAGCAGCAGCAGGAGCATCCAACCATTCCGAGCACGCAGCCAGTCATTCACCTGATCATCATGTACTCACCGTGCCGCCAGAACCAGGCCGGGACCCGGACCGCCGCCAACAGACGGCCACCATGTTCCGCCAGGGCAGCGACCCGCCGACTCAATCGCGCACCACGCCGAGATTTCGCATCGAGGGGCACGTGGAAGCACGACCCCGTGGCGGTGTCGGTCCTGCCGTGCACAATGCATCATGCGACGTTCGCCCTGTTGAGGCACCACGCGAGCACAGCCGCGCTGACGGGTATCGCGACAAGCCAGCCGATGACGATTCCGACCTCTGAGTCAGCCAACGCCGGAAGGGCCCAGTTCGCTGCTGCAGCCACGAGCAGTGTCACCGTTGCCAGCGCAAGGACAGCGGCAACAATGGCCAGCCGTCGGGGCGGCCCCGCACGGTACAACTGAACCGCAGGCCAGCCCGCAAGCAGGCCCGTAGGCAACGCGGCGAGACTGGAGTCGGGCAGCCAGCCGAACGGCCACGCCAACAGGGTGGCAACCCCGAAGAAGGCGAGGCCGCAAAGTTCCAGCAAGACGGTCTCCACCACCAGGTCCTGCACCAGGTCCCACGGACGTCGCTGGATCGAGCCGTTCCCGCTGTCCTTCGCCTCGGCCACGTGGGTACCGTACCCAATGACAGGGCGGATGTTGCCTGATGTGGTAAAGGCAACTGGTCGATCGTGCCCCGCTCGTGCCCGTCCAGCCGGGAAACAACGGGGAGCCACGGTTGGCCGTCGCGCCCATAGTTCGCATCGAGAGGGTCACCAGTCGGCGGGGCTTGGGACGGCCAACGACGACCTATGCTGACAACCGTCGACAGGCAAGTCGCAGGTCCCAGCGTTGATCGACTACACGGCCGCAGATCAGAGACCCGGCCCCGTCCTTCTTCGGCTACTGATCGCACCCGACGCCCCTTGACTCGCCGATGAAGACTCCGCCGACCGTCGACCGTCGACCGGGGCCCTCTCGTGGCCGACTAGACTTCGTTGAAGCCACGCGACGCGTCGTAGATGTCAGCCTCGATGACGACGACGAAGAAGCTCGTCACGACGTAGTGGACCATCACGTGGTCTTCCCAGGCCGCGCGCGTCACAGTGTCGGTCGTGTAGGCGAGGTGGCTGGCGGCGTCTTCAGGCTCGGCTGCGATCCTGTCGACGAGCCGCTGGAACTTTTCCCGATCGGCGGCCGGCATGTAGTCGCGGAACCGCGCAACCTGCTCGGTGAACTGCACGCGTCTCTTCATCGAGGCAGGATTCTATGGACGCAGCGTTGGCTCCTGCAGGAAATATCGGTCGGGGCCGACTCGCCTGCAGGTAGGTCAGGCGACGGTCTCTTGTGGGATGTCTGAGACGAGGCCGGATTGTCAGTCCCCAGGATGGTGCGGCAGTCGCAGCACGCGTCCGCTCAATGCCATCGTCGCCGAACTTCTTCGCGGCCGTGGGGTGCCCTGGCCCACGCGCGCCTGAGCCGTCGGCGCACCCCGCCAGCGGTGACTGACGGTCATGTGCTCAGGCTCAAGCGTTCCAAGGCTGGCGCCAGGTTGACCATGACCACCGCCGCACCGGGGCACGCGGCTCTGCTTGGACGGCGGTATCAGGAGCGACCTGCCATGACCAACAGGTCGACTTGCGCCTATCGCCGTACGGGGCCGATCCGGTGCGGGGGATCTTCGGACTGGATCGTCTGACGGAGCGGGAGAAGGAAGTACTTCTTCTGCTGGGCACGGGCACGGGCACGGGCCTGGGCAACCGGCAACTGGCGGGGAGCTGCGCGTCGCGGAACGGACGGTGAGGGCCCACATCGCGCGGATCGTGGACAAGCTGGGTCAGCAGACGCGGTTGCAGGCCGCGGTGCTCTCCGTACTCGTTCACCACGCGCTGTGCACCGACACGCACTGCGCATGCCAGCACGCGGGGGCGGCCGAGGATCCACCGCTGCCGTCCGCCGCGTGACCGACGGCCCTGCGCGGCTCAGCGGCCTTCCTCGGCGGGAGGGCCGCTGAGCCGCGGGTGCTCGTGCGTTATCCGGCGGCGGCTTCGAGCGGGAACGTGAAGGCGTGGGTTTCCTCGCGTGTGCCGTCGAACAGGATGAGGTGCAGGGTGACCGAACGGGCGTCCGCGTACGGTCCGGGCTGCACCGAGAGGGAACCCTCGGTGGCGCTGCCATCGGGTGAGAGGCCGAAGGCTCCTCCCGAATCGAGGTATTCGTTGCCGACGTCGTCGAGCCCTTCCAGGGCGAGGAAGACGTACGGCTCGTGGTTGCCGACCTCGTTCTCCTCGTCGGGTTCGCTCTGGGGAATAGGGGGAGTGAGGTGGTAACGCAGTTCCATGTGTTCGGTGGTGGCGGCGAAGCTCTCGATGGTCAGTTCGTGGCGTCCGCCCAGAACGGGAACGTTCTTCATCCGGCTTATCTCCCCTTCTGTCCCCGTGCGGGATCAGGCCGAGGGTACCTTGCATGTGATCGTGCGGTAGGCACCGGACCTCGGGTGGCTGATGCTCTTGATCAGCCAGAAGAAGCTGATCTCGTCGTTGGTCTTGATGGTGAAGTTGCGGCCGCTGCCCTTGCGCTGGTAGCTCTTGATGCTCGAGTGGAAGTCGTAGCTGCTCGAGCGGGTGTGAGGGCCGTAGGGCGGGTTGATCTCGTGGCCGGAGACGAAGGCCTGCGGCATAGAGACGTTGACCAGGGAGCCGAGGTTCCTCTTCGCCGTGGCGGTCAGGTTGAAGCTCCAGGTGAGCCGGCCGTTGGGCATGCGGGCGAACTTCACGTTGGAGACGGCGTGCCTGAACACGCCCTTGCACTGGGGGACGGAGGCGGCCGGGGCGGCGACGCCGGTTCCGGTGAGGCTGCCGAGGAAGACAGAGCTGAACAGAGCAAGCGTTGTGGTCCTGCGTATCGCGGTCCTGATGGCCACGCGGGAATCCCCTCTTCGCATGGGTAGTCAATGTTGACGCCATGGAGCGTATGAGGGGGCGTGATGGGACGGAATTGTCTCTTCGGGCAATGTCCCGAAGGGCAGTGTCCTTTGGTTCTACGGCAGTTGACCCTCGGGCAACGGCGCCGAGGCCAGGCGGTTCGGGTCCGGGCGGCGGCCCCGTCACCTTCACCGCCGCCGGTCGCAGCAGGCGTTCGCCCCTGCGGGTGACCCCGACTACCCGTGCTACATGGACCCGTCCCGGGCGCCGGCCCCCGGAACCGACCCTGCCGTCTACCGTCGCGCACCCAGTAGGTGGCGCCGCTGCGGAGGGTGGCCAGAGCCATCACGGACGTCTCGTCATCACCGGCCAAGAGCGATCCAGCACATGCCGTTCCATGGCACCCCCGTTTGGATCGCGCGGTACAGCAGTCAGGTACCGCGACCCCAGCGATCCCCCGCGTCCGAGAGCGCCCTCGAAGCCGAACCGTGAGCGGAGATCGGGAATTGGGTCCCCGCACAGGAGCACCTTGCTGGAGTCCTGGACGCCGCTGACCCGCGGGTTGTCCCCGGACTCAACGATGACCACGGTCGCGTCCGCCCCCGCCCCGATCACTGCCGTGCCCATCTCGTACTGGCGGAGCCCCGCTCCGGCAACGGACAGTGCCGCTGCCTCGGTGACCAGAGCTGGAAGTGTCTGTGACATGCCGTGAGCCTATCCAGGGAGACGGAGGGGGCGGATCGGCCGAGACGGTCATGTCGCTTGCCGTGGCGCAGGCGAGATGTCTTCCTCAGGGAGGGTCCGCACAAGCCAGACGTCGTGATCTCGCTTACCTATCTGCACCACGCCGAGACAGGAGATTCGATCGCGGTCCAGGGCTCCTTCATCGACGAGGTCTTGGTGGAGTACCTCCCGCGGCTGCCGCACCCATGGCCCGACGATGCCATCGGTCTCATCGACCGCTCCGCCGATCTCCCCGAGTTGGTGCGGCTCCGGATCGCAGGGCCTTCGGAGGTCGATGTCGTCGCATCCTGCCTCACCGTCTACACCGCGATGAGCGACGACGAAGCGAGCTTGCCGCTACATGGATGAGCAAGGCCCAGGCGGTTGCTGTATCGCAGAGAAGTACAGCAACCACAGCAACCGACCCCGACCATCAGCGCCCCGCAAAGGCCGTGGAGGGGCGCGGTGGGCGGGGGTGAGGTGTGGGAGGTCCGTACCCAGACCCGAGCCAGGCTGAGAGCTCCGGCATTCGGGAACTCCCGTTCGTTGTGAGTGCGGTGGGCCCGGTTCTGTGCGCACGTGGGACCACTTCGGACATGGTGCGCCCGGAGCCGGGCGCAGGGGGTTGGACCGTCTGCCCACTTGCACCGTCTGCCCACTTGCACCGTCCGCCCACTTGGACCGTCCGCCCACCGGGCGGGACGCTTCGCCGTGCACAAGCCGGACGGAGTGACAAGCGGAACTGCCGAGCCCCGGCAGGGCGATATGCGAGCCGAATGCCGGGAGGGGTGGTGCGTCGTGGTGACTCGTGGCGCGCTGCCGGCCGGCTGGTTCGCCCGGTCGGGCATCGGGATCTCGATACCGGTTGGCCAAGTGTCCGGTTCCCGCTGACCGGTGGCGGTGCCCCTCCTTGCGCCTCGGCACCCTGCGTGATCGATCCGTAGCACCACTGCCTGATGGTTGGTCAATAGTCTTTGTCGGACAGTTCTCCGTCGAGTAACTCGGCGATGTCAGCTTCTTCCTGCACGCTTCTTGTGCCGCCTGGGTGGTGGTGTTAGCTTCCCTCCATCGGTTGTCAGACAATCCGCGGTGCGAGGTGTCGCTGATAGCTGATCAGCAGGAGAACCAAGCCGACCTCCATGCCCGTTCGCGTGTATCAGGCGCACCACTGACACAGCACCACCGCCACCCACGAATCGCCGCCACAGGCACGAGCGCACGGCCCCGCTTCATCGCTCGCGAGGAGGAGGCCGAGGAGACAGATATGTCGACCACGCAGCGCAGTTCCCACCCGGAGGCTCTCCGTCTTGAGCGCGTCACGCTGGAGTTCCCCGGCACTCACCGACCGGCGATCGAGGACGTGTCGTTCAAAGTCGATCGCGGCAGGGTCGTGGCCGTGATCGGGCCCAGCGGATGCGGGAAGAGCACCATCCTCAACCTGGCCGCCGGACTGCTCACTCCCACGCGGGGGCAGGTCCACTATGCCGGCGAACCGGTCACCGGCGTCAACTCCGATGCGGCGTACGTGACTCAGCAGTCCCACCTGCTGCCCTGGCTGAATGTCCAGGCCAACATCGGCCTGGCGTTGAAGTTCCGCAGGGTTCCCAAGGAGGAACGCGATGAGCGCATCGCCCACTGGGTCGAGCTCGTTGGCCTCACCGGCTTCGAACGTCACTTCCCCCGGGAGCTGTCGGGCGGTATGCAGAAGCGCTGCGCGATAGCGCGGGCCCTGATCTACAACCCCTCCATCGTGTTGATGGACGAGCCGTTCGGGCCGCTCGACGCCATCACCCGGCTTGAGCTCCAGCAGGAACTGCTCAACATCTGGCGGGAGCAGAACGGGACTCTGGTCTTCGTCACGCACGACCTCAACGAGGCCATCTACCTGGCCGACGAGGTCGTGGTGATGTCGAAGGGCCCCGGCACCATCCGCCGTGTCATCCAGGTCCCCTTCGAACGCCCGCGACAGATCGGCTCACTTGTCGAGTCGCCGGAATTCGCGGAGCTCTACAACGACCTCTGGGGATTGTTCGCCGCAGAGCGGAAGGCCGCCGTGTAACGCGGGCACGCCCCCAGCAGGAGCCGGCAGCCGGCGGACCCCGATCCGACGCCCGGAGCTCCGCGCCCCAAGCCACCATGCCGGTTGCGCCGTCACGCCCTCTTCTCCGTCCGACATCGCGCCTGCCGCCGAGTGAGGTTCACAGCTTTGATATCGATCACCGAAGAGATCGCTGTACCGAGTCCGCCCGAACGTGTCTGGGAGATCATTTCCGATCCCTCGGCCGTCGTGTCCTGCATCGGCGGTGCCGAACTCGGGCCGTCGCACGAAGACGGGTCCTTCGACGGGACCCTGGCCATCAGGTTCGGCGGTCTGCGGGTCAAGTTCGCCGCCCGCGTCTCCCTGGACCTGGACGAGACCGCGCGGGAGGGCAGGCTCACGGCGCGCGGTGCGGACGGGCAGGGTGCCACCCGCTTCAGCGCCGGGGCTATTTTCCGGGTCGTCGAGGGGGACGCCCCCGGTACGGCACGTGTCTTCTGCGACGGGGAGATCAAACTCAGCGGAAAGCTCGCCAAGTTGATCGAGTCGGGCGCCGGGATGGTGGTCTCCGGAATGACGAAGGAGTTCGCCGACCAGCTTGTCCAGAAGTGCGCCCCGGCCTCTGTGGAGCCGCTCGCAACGGCATCCGACGGTGCGCACATGCCCCGGCCGACCGGCCTGTTCGCCCGCCTGCGCGCTTGGTGGGAAGGGCGACGGTCCAGGCGTGGGAGGTATGCGGCCCAGGAGGCGCAGCGTTCGCAGAACCGGTCCGGTGAAGCAC
Organism: Streptomyces sp. NPDC002742; assembly: GCF_042888885.1. NCBI lineage: Bacteria > Bacillati > Actinomycetota > Actinomycetes > Kitasatosporales > Streptomycetaceae > Streptomyces > Streptomyces sp. NPDC002742. The sequence continues at coordinate 21,987 of NZ_JBIAQF010000047.1, read as the reverse complement.
TCGGCCGGGGAGGTCGGCGATGACAACGTCCAGGCTCAACAAGGTGATCGGCGCCCTCGACGCGGGGGAGCACGTCTTCGCGACCTTCTCCGCGGCCGACCCGACGTCCGCGATCGAGCTGAGCAACTCGGACTACGACGCCGTGGTGTTCGAGATGGAGCACAAGCCCTGGGACATCAACGCGCTGAAGGACAGCTTCCAGTACTTGCTGAGCAGGCGAAGGGTCTACGAGGCGAACAGCCTCGCGCCGGACGTCACCCCGATGGTGCGCATCCCCGCCAACGGTGCGGAGAGGGCGCAGTGGCATGCGAAGCAGGCACTGGACCTCGGCGCGTTCGGCATCATCTGGCCGCACATCTCCACGGTGGAGGAGGCCCGTAACGCCGTCGCCGCCTGCCGCTACCCGCGGCTTCCCGACGCACCCCGCTACGAGCCGGCCGGACTGCGCGGGGACGGCCCGCACGCGGCGACACGCTACTGGGGCATCTCGAACATCGAGTACTACGCCAGGGCCGACGTGTGGCCGCTCGCCCCGGACGGGGAGATCCTGGTCGGCCTCATGATCGAGGACCAGCTCGGGATCAGGAACCTGCCGGACATCCTCGACCAGGTCCCGGGCATCGGACTGATCCTGATCGGCGAGGGCGACATGAGCCAGGAACTGGGCTTGCCCCGCCAGTACGAACACCCGCGCGTCCTGGAGTGCAAGCGGCAGGTCCTCGACATCTGCGGTGAACGCGGGGTCGCCGTGGGCCACCCGCACGTCACCGCCGACAACGTCAAGCAGGTGCTCGACGACGGCTACCGGTTCCTGATGTCGGCGCCGGTGCGCACCTACCCCGGCCTGCACAAGGCCCGTGAGCTGACCGGCCGCAGTTGACCTGCCGCGGCTGACGGGCGCATCCGTCCGGGCCGCGCACCACGTCACCCCGCATCGCAAGTCTCGGAGTAATTCATGATCATCGACAGTCATGGCCACTTCACCACGGCGCCCCCCGCGCTGGGGAAGTGGCGAGAGAAGCAGATCAGGGCGTTCGAGGAATCCGGCACCCGGGTCTCGCCCGACGAACTGCGCATCAGCGACGACGAGATCCGCGCCGCCATCGAGAACGGGCAGCTGAAGCTGCAGATCGAGCGCGGCACCGACCTGACGGTCTTCTCACCGGGCGCGGGCAAGATGGCCCACCACTACGGCGACGAGCGGACCAGCCTCGACTGGTCCCGGGTCAGCAACGACCTGATCGCCCGGGTGTGCGGCCTCTTCCCCGGGCGGTTCGTGGGCGTATGCCAGCTCCCGCAGTCCCCGGGCGACGCACTGGCCGCCTCGGTACGCAACTCCGTCACTGAACTGGAGCGCTGCGTGGAGGAGTTGGGCTTCGTCGGCTGTCTGCTCAACCCGGACCCGTCGGACGGCTACTACCAGGCGCCGCCGCTGACGGACCGGGTCTACTACCCGCTCTACGAGAAGATGGTCGAACTCGACGTCCCCGCGATGATCCACGTCGCGATGTCGAGGAACCCCGCGGTGCAGGGCACCTGCGCCCACTACCTCGCCGGCGACACCGCGGCGTTCATGCAGTTGTGCGAGTCGGACCTGTTCAAGGACTTCCCGACGCTGAAGCTGATCCTGCCGCACGGCGGCGGCGCCGTCCCGTACCACTGGGGCCGCTACCGCGGAATGATGCAGGACCGCGGTCGGCCGCCGCTGGAGGAGTCGATCCTGCCCAACGTCTATTTCGACACCTGCGTGTACCACAAGCGGGGCATGGAACTGCTGCTGGACATCATCCCCGCCGAGAACGTCCTGTTCGCCTCGGAGATGATCGGCGCGGTCCGCAGCGTGGACCCGGAGACCGGGCGGCGGTTCGACGACACCAAACACACCCTCGACTCCATCGACAGCCTGAGCGACACCGACCGGCGGGCGGTCTACGGAGGCAACGCGCTGCGGGTCTTCGCACGGCTCGACGGCGTCCTGAAAGCGCGGGCGACGGCCGCGGCGAACGTGAAGGAGTCCCACAGGTGAAGGTCTACGAAGCACTCGCCGAGGCGTTCGTCAAGGAAGGCACCAGCGATGTCTTCGGCATGATGGGCGACGCCAACATGCACTGGATGGCCGCGCTCGCCGACCGCGGGGTGCGGTTGTACGAGGTGCGGCACGAGGGCTCCGGCCTCGGCATGGCGGACGGCTGGGCCCGCGGCTCGGGACGGCCGGGTGTCGTCACGACGACCAGCGGCCCCGGCGTCTCGCAGCTGGCCACCTCGATGCTCTGCGCGAGCCGGGCGGGCACCCCCCTGGTCGCCTTCTGCGGGGAGACCCCGCTGGGCGACGAGGGCGCCACCCAGTACCTCGACCAGCGGCGCTTCGCCGCCGCGATCGAGTGCGAGTTCATCCAGGTCACCCGGCCGGAAAACGCGCAGGAGGCCGTGCGAAACGCCTTCTACCTGGCGCGGACCAGGTCCAGGCCCGTCATGATCAGCGCGCCCTTCGACGTCCAGGTCGCCGACATGGACGACTACGACGAGGACTACGTACCGTCCACCGCCCTGATCGACCGGTCCCGGCCGCTGCCGGACCCGGCCCGGGTCCAGGCGGCCTGCGACCTGATCCAGGACGCCAAGCGCGTGGTGATCATCGCGGGGCGGGGCGCGCGCAAGGCGGAGTCGGGCGAGCAGATCCTCGCGCTCCAGGAGCGGACCGGCGCACTGCTGGCCACCACCCTGCAGGCCAAGAACTGGCTGTGCGACCGCACCGACTTCCACGTCGGCCTGTCGGGTCTGTTCGGCGACAAGGTGTCGATGGAACTGCTCCAGGAAGCCGACTGCGTGATCGCGGTGGGTGCCAGCCTGAACCACTACACCATCGAGAGCGGCTACCTCTATCCCGAGGCCAAGTACGTCCAGATCGACACCGCCCCCCACCTGGTGATGGGCAACGGCAGGACGGCGGACTGCTACCTGCAGGCCGACGCGGTCACCGCCCTGACCGAACTGACCCGGGTGCTCCGGGAGCGGTCCGTCCGGCTGGAGGGCTTCCACACCGACCAGGTCCTGCAGCATCTGACCGCCCGGGTCCAGCAGCCTGCCGAGTACGTCCGCGAGCCCGGCCGGCTCGACCCGCGCGAGGCGATCTGGATCCTCGACCACGAACTCCCGGGCGAGATAGGGCTGGTGCTGGGCAGCGGACACCAGACCGACTTCGGCACCATGCTCTTCCAGCGCTCCCGCGACGTGCTCTCCAACTACGGCATGTTCGGCGCCATCGGCCAGGCTCCGCTGATCGCCATGGGCCAGATGGTCGCGCGGGGCAACAAGCCCGGCTTCGTGGTGGAGGGCGACGCGAGCTTCGTCATGCACCTGTCCGAGTTCGAGACGGCATGCCGGTACGACATCCCGCTGCTCGTCGTCGTGATGAACGACCAGGGCCTCGGTGCGGAGTACCACAAGGCGAAGGCGAAGGGGCTCGACCCGGAGCTGGCGACCATCTCCACGCCCGAACTGGGCACGGTCGCCCAGGCACTCGGCGGCGGCGGAGCCACCGTCCGCACCGCGCAGGAGCTGCGCGACGCACTGGCGGAGTACCTGCGCGACCCCCGGCCCACCGTGATCGACGTCCGCATCACCCGCGAGGTGCTGAGCACCCCCTACCGCCGTATCCAGTACGGCGAGGACGTGTGAGCGGCATGAACCGGGCGCACCACACGGCACCGCTGACCGTACTGCTGGGCGACTACCCGCACACCCGGCCCCTGAAGGACGGGACCGTCCCCGTGGACGGGGCGGACTGCCGCTACCCGGAGTCCGCCCCGCTGCCCCCGGCCTTCGCCCGGATGGTCCGCGAACTGGCCTACGACATCTGCGAGATGCCGATGGCCACCTACCTCCAGGCCAAGGACGCCGGCATCCCGGTGACCCTGCTGCCCGCGGTGCTGGTAGGGAGCACGCACCACCGTTCACTGACCCGGCTGCCCGAGGCCCCGCAGACAGGCCCCGAGGACCTCGCCGGCCGGCGCGTGGGCGTCCGCTCCTACGGCCAGACCACCGGCCTGTGGGTGCGCGGCTGGCTGCGGGAGGAGTACGGAGTCAAGTCCGGCGACGTCACCTGGGTGACCACGGAAGACGTCCACGTCGCCCAATACGTCAATCCCCCCTGCGTCGAGCGGTCAAGGGCCGAGCGGGTCGCGGATCTGCTGCACTCCCACGACGTCAGCGCGGCGGTGCTCGGCCCGAAGGCGATCGGCGGACAGGGCGCCGGAATGGTCCCGCTCGTGGCGGACGCCGAGAGCGCCGGGCTGGCATGGACCGAACGGCACGCGACGATCCCGGCGAACCACCTGCTGGTGGTACGCGACGACGTCCTGCGGACCCGTCCGGACGCCGTACTCGCCTTCTACCGCGCCCTGAAGCAGACGCTCGCCGACACCGCCGGCGAGCGGGACGACTCACCCGCCGGGCGCGCCGTCGCCGCCGGGTGGAGCACGTCACTGACCGCCTGCCTGGAGATCGCCGGACGGTACGCCGTCGAGCAGAGCCTCATCACCAAGCCGGTCGATGTCGCGGAGACCGAGAAGCAGACGGCCTTCCTCGACAAGTGAGCAGACGGTCGGCAAGGGTGCGCCGCCCGGCGGTACACCCACGAACGAACACCGAGAGGAGGAGCAGCGCATGGGAGAGCCGGTAGGGCTGCGCAAGCGGGGCAACCCGCCCACCCGCGAGCCGGAGATCTGGACACCCGACCTGCTCGAAAAGGTCGCCTGGCGGGTCGAAGCGGCGAACGAACCCTTCCGGGGGGTCGCCACGTCGGACGGCATCCAGCAGGGGCTGTTCCCCCTGCGCGACACGGGCGCGGACGTCGGCAAGGTGTACCGGGCGGCCGAGGACTACCTGGCGGGACTGACGCGTGAGCAGCTCGCCGAGGGCCGGTTCCCGATGGACGACGTGAGCTGGCGCCACTGGAACAACGGCGCCCGGTACTTCCTGCGCCACGGCCTGCTGCTGGAGGACTTCGACGACGCGGGGCGCGAGCGGGCCCTGGCCGTCATCCGGGAAAGCCTCAGCGCGCACGGCTACCGCCAGATGGTCGACCTGATGCGCCTCAACCTCACCATCGGCGAGCTGAGCGAGAACACGCACGGACTCAACGAGTGGCTGTACTGGTTCTCCCTCTACGGCGAGCCGGAGAACGGCGGCCCGTGGGGCTGGCAGCTCGACGGGCACCACGTCAACATCAACTGCGTGTTCGTCGGGGACCAGATGGTCCTCACCCCCTCCTTCCTCGGCGCCGAACCGGTGATCGCCGGATCCGGGAAGTACGCCGGGACGGTGGCCTTCCGGGGCGAGGAGGCACTCGGCCACGAACTGTTCACCCAGCTCGACGGCCGACAGCGCCGGCAGGCCGTCATCGCGGACACCATGCCGCGGGAACTTCTCGTCGGAGCCTTCCGGGACAACTGGGAACTCGACTACGAGGGGCTGCGGCTCGCCGAGATGTCGCCCGGCCAACGGGACACCGCGCTCCAGCTCCTTGGCCTGTACGTGAACCGGGCCGGCGACCCCCACGCCCGGGCCCGCATGGAGGAGGTCCTGGCCCACGAAGGAGACACCCGCTTCGGCTGGGCCGGAGACCCCGACGGCACCTTCTACTACCGCTTCCACAGCCCGGTGATCCTCGTCGAGTTCGAGCACATGGCCGGCGTGTTCTTCGACAACGACCACCCCTCGCGCCGGCACATCCACACCATCGTCCGCACCCCCAACGGCAACGACTTCGGCGTCGACCTCCTGCGTCGGCACCGCGAGCGGCACCACAGGTCGCCGCACAGCGCGCACTGACCCACAGACCTTCAGGACCCCGTTCCGTCAGGCGATGAGGAGAGAAGAATGAAGTTGGTGCTCGGCCGTGACGACCTCGCGGCAGCCGCGCTGTCGGCGGCCCGCGAAGCGGGTTCGGAGCCGGAACGCGTCGACATCAAGCCCGTGCACAGAGCTTCCCGCGGCTTCGTGAACGAGTCGGACACGGAACTGTGCGAACTGGCGATCGTGACCGTTCTGCAGGCCCTCGCGTACGGCAAGCCGGTGCTGCTGCTGCCCGTCACGACCCTGGGACGCCACCAGCACCAGACCCTGGTGACCCTCGGCCGCCTGTCGGTCGCCGACGTGGAGGGGCACAGCGTCGGAGTCCGCGCCTGGAGCCAGACCACCGGCGTGTGGATGCGCGGCTTCCTCACCGAGCAGTACGGCATCGACCTGCGCAAGGCGGACTGGACGACGTACGAGGGCCACCATGTCGACGGCGCCGAGGACCCGTCCTGGGTGAAGCGGGCGGCGCGGGGGAGCAGGCTGCCGGCGGACTTCATCGAGGGCCGGATCGACTTCGGGATCATGGGCAACGAACTGCCTTCCGACGACCGCATCCGCACCGCCGTCGACCGGGCCCACGAGGCCGCCGAACAGTGGTCGAAGGACCAGGGGTTCATCCCGGTCAACCACGTCGTCGGGGTGTCGGAGGCAGCCGCCGCGGAGCACCCCGCCGCCGTCCTCGCCGCGTACGACGCCATGCGGTCGGTGCTCACCGCCAAGGAGGAGGGCAAAGACGTCGCCCTGCACCCGGTGGGCTTCGAAGGCCTGCGCGGCGCGTTCACCAAGGCCGCCGCCTACGCGCTGGAGCAGGACGTGATCCCGCACGCGGTGGACTACGACGACCTCGTCGAGCGGACCTGCACGGCGCTCGGCGTACCGCCGGCCCGCCTCGGCGGCTGACAGCCGCGGCACGGGCAGCCGGACCAGAACCAGAAAAGGCAGAGGACAGGTATGGACAAGCTCACGGTAGTTCTCGGGGACTTCCCGCACGCGCGGCCACTGCTGGACGGCGACGCCGAAACAGACGGATACCGGATCGAGCCGGTGGAGGTCAGACCGGTCATCGGCGCCTACCGGCGGATGATCCGGGACCTGGAGTTCGACGTGTGCGAACTGGCCCCGGTGTCCTACCTGATGGCGCGCCAGCAGGGCATCGAACTCACCGCTGTCCCGGTGTTCCTCAACCGGCGCTTCCACCACGGCGACGTGCAGTGCGCCACGCACTCCGGCATCCGCGTGCCGCGGGACCTGGAGGGACGCAGGGTCGGCGTGCGCGCCTACTCGGTGAGCACCGGAGTATGGGTGCGCGGCGTGCTGCGGGACGAGTACGGCGTGGACATCGACAAGATCACCTGGGTGGTGGACGACGACGACCACATCGAGGGCCGCGTCCCCTCCAACGTCGAGCGGGTCACGGACGGCCGCTCGCTGGGAGAGCTGCTGAGCGCCGGAGAGATCGACGCCGCGCTGACCGGCAACGCCGGAACGGGACGGGCCGGCGCACCCAAGGCCGGCTGGACGGCGGCGGCCGAACCGGAGCCCGGCGACGACGACACCCCGTACCCGCTCTTCCCCGAGGCCGGCACGCTCGCCGTCGACCACTACCTGCGGACCGGCGTCTACCCCCTGCACTCGCTGATCTCGGTGCGCTCCGAACTCGTGGAGCGTGACCCCGGCCTGCCGTCGAAGCTGTACGCGGCATTCACGGTGAGCAAGCAGCTGCACCTCACCGACCGGCCCGAGTGGGCGGCCGTACCCAGGCTGGCCCGTCAGGGGCGCGCGATCGGCGCCGACCCCGTCCCCTACGGCATCACGGCCAACGAGCCCAGCCTGAACGCCATGGTGCGGTTCGCGAAGGACCAGGGCCTGCTCGACGCGGACTTCCCCACCGACCCGCGCTCGCTGTTCGCCGAGGGCGACTACCCCGACGCCTGAGCCGGCCCGCGCGGAACCCACCAAGGACAAGGGAGCACCACACGTGGACGTCGTCGACGCACACTGCCACATCATCTCCGAAGACCTGACCGGTTACCCCAAGGCGCCGATCGGCGGGAAGCAGTCCGAGTGGGCCGCGACCCGCCCCGTGACCGCCGAGGGCATGATCAGCCGCATGGTCGAGACGGGCATCGACCAGGCCGTCCTGGTCCAGGCCACCACGAACTACGGCTACGACAACTCGTACGTCATCGACAGCAGCCGGCTCCGGCCCGGGCGCTTCATCGCCGTCGGCACGGTCGACCCGCTGCGGCCGGACGCAGCCGCGAACCTCAAGGCGGCGGTCGGCGACGGCGGTCTGGCAGGTGTCCGGCTGTTCACCAGCGGCAGCACCGTACCCACGCAGGGGGAGTGGTTCGTCGCCCCGGAGACGTTCCCCTTCTGGGAGCAGGCCGCAGAACTGGATCTGCCGGTGTGTCTCCAGATGCGCCTGGGACCGGCCACCGGACAACTGGTGGAGCTCCTGGAGCGGTTCCCCGGTGTGAAGGTGCTCCTCGACCACATCGGCTACCCCGGCATCGCCGCCTCGCCCGCCGGCGCCGGCGCCGAGGTCGCGGCACTGGCCGTCCACCCGGGCCTCCACCTCAAACTCACCCACCGGAACCTGGAGCGGCTGCGGGACGCCGGAGAGCGGGCCGGAGACTTCCTCGGACCGGTCGTCGGGGCCTTCGGCGCCGAGCGGATCGCCTGGGGGTCGAACTGCCCGGCGGCCGAGCAGTCGCTGCCGGAACTCCTCACCCTCGCCCAGGACGTCCTCCAGGGGCTGCCGGAGCGGGACCGGCAGGAGATCTTCGCCGGAACGGCCCGGCGCCTGTACCCGTCCCTGGGCGGACACGGGAGCTGATGGCAGATGTCGTCGGTTAGGGTTCCCGCCTCGGACCTCATCCTCACAGAGCGCAAAGGCGGCCATGGTGGACAGCGACAGCATCGATGCCGAGTCCGGGACGAAGGCGGCGGGCACCCGCTACAGCCAGGCGTACGAAGGCCTTCGCTCCCTGCTGCTGTCCGGGAGCATCGAACCCGGTACGCGGCTGACCGAGGCGGACCTGACCCGGATGTTCAACGTCTCGCGGAGCACCATGCGCTCCGCGCTGGTGCGGCTCACGCAGGAGGGCTACGTCAGCAGCGAGGTCAATCGCGGGGTGCGCACCCGAAGCTTCTCCCCGGAAGAAGCGGCGGACATCCTGGAGGCCCGCGAGACGCTGGAGTCAGCACTCGCCGGCAAGGCGGCGGAGCGTGCCACGGCCGAGGAGATCGAGGACATGCGCCGCACGCTCCGGGACATGGAGGAGGCGCGGTCCCGCGGAGACCAGGACGCCTACTCGCGCGGGAACCGCAGCTTCCATCAGCAGATCAAGCTGGCCGCGCATCAGACGACCCTGGCCCGCGCCTACGACACCCTGCTCTACCCCCTGGTGATGCGTCAGTACCGCAATCTCTCCGTACAGCACCCGAGAACCGGGTCGATCGAAGAGCACCAGGCCATCTTCCTCGCCATCGTCACACGCAATCCCGACGCGGCCGTCGCGGCGATGCGCCATCACGTCGGCTCCGCCCGCAGGGCGTTGCTGTTGGACAAGTCCCCGTTGCCCCCGGTCACCTGAGGGCTCACCGGGGCGGAAAGAACCGCATGCGCCACACGGTGGACACCGAAGCGGGGCCCGTGGAGGGCATACCGTGCCGGGACCGCTCCGTCACCGTCTTTCGAGGCATCCCCTACGCCGCCCCACCGGTCGGCGATCTGCGGTGGCGGCCCCCTCAGCCGCCTCCGCGCTGGGAAGGCGTCCGGCGTGCCGGCCGATTCGGACCCATGTGCCCGCAGGCGCCCACCGACGCCGCCGCGACCGGCCTCGACCTGCCCATGAGCGAGGACTGCCTCAACCTCAACATCTGGACGGGCGCGCCCTCCACTCAAGAACTCCGCCCCGTCCTTGTGTGGATCTACGGGGGTGGATTCCGCGAGGGCACCGGAGCCCATCCTCGCTACGACGGCGAGAAGCTTGCGCGCAACGGCCTCGTCGTGCTCACCTTCAACTACCGCCTCGGCGCCCTCGGCTTCCTCGCCACACCAGAACTGAGCGAGGAGTCCGAACACGGCTCTTCCGGCAACTACGGGCTCCTCGACTGTGTCGCCGCCCTGCGCTGGGTGAGAGACAACATCGCGCACTTCGGCGGCGACCCCGGCCGGGTCACCGTCGCCGGCCAGTCCGCAGGGGCCGGCATGGTCAATTTCCTGACCATGTCACCGCTCGCCAAAGGCCTGTTCCACCGTGCGGTCGCCCAGAGCCACGCCCGCTACGCACGCGATCCCGAACTCCGCTACCTGTCCACCTCCTACCGGCTGCCGGCCGACGCCGAGAGCGCCGGTGACCGCTACGCACGAACACACGGCGCGAGCACGGCCCGCGCCCTGCGCGCCCTGCACTGGCGCAAGCTGATCGACGGCCACCACCCCGTCGACACCGCCGTCGACACCGGTGGCCCGGCGGGTCCACCCGTGTTCCGTCCCGTCGTGGACGGCTGGGCACTCCCCGCCGGCTACGACGAGACGTACGCGAAAGGCCTGCAGAACAACGTCGACTACCTCACCGGGAACAACCTCGACGAGAGCGGCGCGGTCCCACCGGGCCTGGTCGCCGCCCTGCGCGGCGGGCGTCGAACTCTCAGGCCGGGCTCACCGCCGGTCAACGTGACTCTTGAGCAACATGTCACCTCGGCCCGGCGGAAGTTCGGGCCGTTCACCGAGGAGTTCCTACGGCTGTACCCGGCCGGCACGGACGACGAGGCGGCCCTCGCGAGCAGCCGGGCGGCACGTGACAACTCCCGCGTCTCAACCTCCTTGTGGGGCGCCGACTGGACCCGGCACGCCACGGGCCAGGTGCGCTCCTACTTCTGGACCCACCGCGGCCCGGCCCCGGACCACGGTCCGAGGCGGGCGGGGCACGGTTCGGAGATCGACTACATCTTCCACAACCCCAAGGGTGGTACCGGGGCGTGGACCGAGGAGGACCACGAGATCGCCCGCACTCTCATGGGCTACTGGACCAACTTCGTCTCCACCGGCGACCCCAACGGTCGCGGCCTTCCCCCTTGGCCCGTCTTCTCACCGGACGCCGCCACCGTCATGGAGATCGGCGCGCACTTCCGGGCCATCCCCGTATCCGATCCAGCCCGCACCGATTTCTGGATCCGGTTCTTTTCTGCTCAACAAGCTTGGTGAACAAAGGAGTTCCCATGAACCACCGCACGAGCCGCACGAACCGCATGCCCCTCGCACTGCTCGTCTCCGTGATATCCAGCGCTGCGCTCCTGACCGCCTGTGGCAACGACGGTTCGTCGTCGGTCGGCTCCGACGGCAAGACGACCGTCTCGGTCGGTGTGAGCGGAAACGTCTTCGACCTGTCCATCCGCCTGGCGGACGAGAGCGGATACTTCGACAGGCAGAACATCAAGATCAAGTATGTGACGCTGACCGCCGCCACGGGCACCGCGGCCCTCCAGTCGGGTTCGGTGCAGTTCCTCAACTCCAGCCCCACCAGCTTCCTGGGCGGCCTCAGCAAGGGCCTGCCGGAGCTGTCGGTCGCCACGAACGGCGGGGGCAACCCGCTCGGTGTGGTCGTCAGCACCGCGTTCGCCGACAAGCACAACCTGACCGCCGCCAGCCCGGCCGGTCAGGTGGCCAAGGCCCTCGCCGACTCGACAGCGGGCGTCAGCTCCGCCAACACCAAGGCCGAGGCCGGCATCTTCCTCAACGCCCACGGTGTCGACCCGAGCAAGCTGAAGTGGGTCTCGCTGCCGAGCCCGGCCGCCGACAAGGCCGCACTCACCAAGGGCGAGGTGGACTGGTTCATCACCTCCGAGCCCATCCCGCTGCAGGTCCAGCACGACGGTGACGGGGTCGTGGTGGCCGACCCGACCAAGGTTCCGGAATGGTCCTACGACGAGGCCGGATACGGCCAGGTCGTGGTGGTGAAGAAGGACTACGCCAAGACCAGCAGCGCCACGGTGAAGGGCTTCGCCACCGCCGTTCAGCAGGCCACCGCCTACCTCGGCTCGCACCCCGCCGACGACAAGAACGTGCTGGCCGCCTCACGCAAGACCCTGCCGGGTGTGCCCGACGACGTGCTGAGCGCCGCAGTCAAGCAGGTCGAGTGGCCGAAGAGCGCCAAGCAGGACGAGGCCGGGTGGAAGAAGACCCTCACCTTCGTGAAGGACGGTATCGGCGCCGTCCCGGACGCGAGCCTGTCCTCCGCCGACTGGACCAACACCTACCTGCCGTGACCCGGCCGAGCCCGACCGGAAGGGAGCAGACCATGGCAACCGCCACCGGCAAAGCCGTGACCAAGCCCGACCCCGAGACCGACGACCGGCCCGCCAGGAAGGCACACGCCGGCTGGAACAACACCCTCGGCGTCATCACGCTGCGCATATTGGTGATCATCGTCGCGCTCGTCCTGTGGCAGGCGATGAGTGGCTCGGTCGTACCCGAATACGCCGTCAGCAAGCCCACCGACGTCTACGACGCACTCATCACGATGCTGGGCTCGTCCACGGGATGGACCGACATCAAGGTGACCACTGTCGAAGTGCTGGCCGGCTTCGGCCTCGGCGTCGTCGCGGGAACGGTGATGGGCCTGGTGCTGGGCTCCTTCCCCCTTCTGGGAAGGGTGCTCGAACCGCTCGTCGCCGCCCTCAACGGCATTCCCAAGATCGCACTGGCCCCCCTGTTCCTCCTGTTCTTCGGCATCGGCCCTTGGTCGAAGATCACCATCGCCATGACCGGCGTCGCCTTCGTCGTCTTCTACAACGTCTACCTCGGCCTGCGGCTGAGGGAACGCGAACTCGTGGAAGTCGTCCAGGTGATGGGCGGACGCAAGCACCACGTTCTGGGCTACGTGACGATCCCGACCCTCGCCGCCCCGTTCTTCGCCGCACTCAAGACCGGCGGCCCGCTCGCCATCCTCGGCGTCATCGGCGGCGAGTTCATCGCCTCCTCCGAAGGCGTCGGCCACGAACTGTTCACCGTGGCCCAGAACCTCGACGCCGCGGCCGAATTCGCCGGCCTCATCGTCCTTGTCGCCCTGACGCTCGCTCTCAACGGCGTACTGAGCGCACTCGACACGTACGCCCTCAAGCGCCTTGGCCTCGCGCCCCGCCGACGCCCGCAGCCCAAGGGCTGAAGGCCGCCCACACCAACGAAACAGAGAGGCGTCCCCGACATGAGCGATACCCCCCACCCGCCACCGTACGATCCCCCGAACGTGCGAGCACCCCGGCGACCTTCCCGAAGAACCGTGCTGGCGGCCCTCACGGCGTCGGCCGCGACCGCCGCACCACTGCTCTCCGCCGTTCCGGCCGGAGCTGCTCCGCGCCGGCCCGGTGACCTGCTCTACATCGGCACCTGGGGACAGAACCAGGTGCACGCGGTGCGATTCGATCCCCATCGCGGGACCATGACCCCCCTCGGCTCCATGGCCCAGGTCAGCTCGAACTGGGTCGCGGCGCACCCCACCCGACCAGTCCTCTACGTCGCCGGTGCCGAGCAGGGCGGCCACATCCGCTCCTTCCGGATCGACGACACCTCAGGAGCCCTCCAGCAGCTCGGCGAGATCGAGACGGAGACCGTGCCGGCCGGCAGCGGCGGGCTGTCGTACATCGGACTGACCGCCGACGCGGGCGCCCTCCTGGTCGCCGACTTCGCAGCCGGATCCGCAGCGACCGTAAGCATCGGCGAGGACGGCAGCCTCGGCGCCGTGGCGTCCCGCGTGCAGGACACCGGTTCAGGCCCCAGCCCCCGGCAACTGGGCCCGCACCCCCACCACGTGGTCGTCGACCCGAGCCGCCGGTTCGCCCTGGTCGCCGACTTCGGCGCCGACCGGGTGTTCGTCCACGACTACGACCGCGTCACGCACCAGATGTCCGCCGACACATCCAATGGCCCCCGCTCCTATGCGACGCCACCAGGATCGGGCCCGCGGCGCCTGGCCTTCCATCCGAACGAACCGATGCTCTACCTGCTCAACGAACTGACCGCAGACATCCAGGTCCTGCAGTGGGACGAGCGACGTGGGGTGCTGACACCACGTCAGACCCTTTCGACGAACGCGCCGGGCCACACCGGAACCACGAGCGCCGCCGAACTGGCGATCAGCCGCACCGGCCGCCACGTCTACACCTCCAACCGCGGCGACAACACCCTGGTCGTCTTCTCCGTGAACCCCAGGACCGGGCTGCTCGCAGAAGCCCAGCGCGTCGCCTGCGGCGGCATCACACCGTGGAGCTTCTCCCTCCACCCCAGCGGCCGATGGCTGTTCGTCGCCAACGAGGCGAGCGGCACGGTGAACCTCTTCCACGTCGACCGCTCGTCCGGGCAACTCACGGACACGGGCGCCTCCGTGGCCGTGCCCTACCCGGACTGCATCGCCTTCCGTACGTCGACCGGCACACCCCGTACCGGACGTTCTTGACGGCAGAAGCCGCTGCCAGGTGCAATCCGGTGCCACCGTGCTGCACCTGGGGCCGGCCCAGCTCTCCCCGGCCCGCGCTGTGCGGGCCCATGCGCACGCGCCGGCGGATGAGCGCAGCTACGCCTTCCGCCCCGGACCTTGACTGCAGCGCACGCCCCCACACGCACACCTGCTGCGTGGCCGAGGCCCCTCTCTCCGCCACTCCTCCCTCATCGGTTCGCGCTGCGTCGCGCGGTTCCCGTACTGGATCACCTTCAGGACATGGCGACAGGAGAAAATCATGAGGCTTCGCCACAAGCACCTCCCGGTTCCTGTGGGCGGACCGCCATCGGCGGTCGCCGGCAGGCGAGCGGTCACCCTCGCGACGACCATGGCGCTCACCTCCGCCCTGCTCACCGCATGCGCGGACTCGGATACCGCGGGCTCGGACGCGACGGACACGGTCACCGTCGGTGTCGCGGGCAACGTATTCGACGTCCCTCTCAGAGTGGCGGACGCCCGGGGCTACTTCCGCAAGCACGGGCTGAAGGTCAACTTCGTGACCGTGACAGCGACCACGGGTACGTCATCCCTCGAATCGGGTTCCCTGCAGTTCCTCAACTCCAGCCCCACCGGTTTCCTGGGCGCCCTGGCGAGGGGTCTCCCGGAGACCGCGGTCGGAGTGGACGGGCTGGGCAACCCGCTCGGTCTCGTCGTGAGCAAGGAGTTCGCACGCCGGCACGGGCTGACAGCCAAGTCCCCTTCGGGCGACGTCGCCAGGGCGCTGGCCGGTTCAACCGGCGGCTTCAGCTCGGCCAACACAAGGGCCGAGTCGGAGATGTTCCTGAAGGACGGCAATGTCGGGACCGACGAGGTCACGTGGGTGTCGCTTCCGAACCCCGGCGTGGACAAGGCCGCGCTGGGCGCCGGCCGGATCGACTGGTTTCTCACCTCGGAACCGCTCCCGCTGCAGATCCAGGAGTCCGGAGACGGTGTCGTGGTGGCCAACTCCCACACGGTGAACGAGTGGGGCAGCAGCTATGCCGGCTACGGACAGATCGTGGTGACCCGCAAGAGTTACACCCGTCAACACGCCGCCGAAGTCAGGAAGTTCATGGCAGCTGTGCGTGAGGGGACGTCCTACCTGTACGAGCACGTCAATGAGCCGTCCGTCGTGTCGGTGGCGAAGACGGCATTACCCGGTGTTCCTGACTCGGTGGTGCAGGCCGGCATCAAGGAGGTCGAGTGGCCGTGGTTCGCAGACATGGAACCAGGGGTGTGGAAGAAGACCCTTGATTTCGTGAGCGAGCTCGGCGCCCTCCCCGAGGGCGCCGAGCTCACCCCAGAGGACTGGAGCAACGAGTACCTGCGATGACCGGGCCGTGTTGTCGGACAATTCAAAGTCCACCTCGGCGGGTCAGGCGCTTCGAGCCCTGTGTTTTTGCAGGATCTCTTGAGATCCGATTTCTTCGGTGTTACGTTCACGCCCAACTTGTTCGACAATCCATGCGGCGGGCGTATGTGACCCACGAACCGAGCGGCACCCGGGACCCGAGCTGCGTCGCAGCTGACATGGCCATCCCGCGGAGCCGGCGAACACGTCGTGCGCGGTGAATCTCCCGCGCGGTTGCGCGTCCCCCGACAACGAAAGGACCCGGACAGCGATGTCACCCGACATGAAGCGTCGAGCGTTCCTCACGGCCAGCGCGGCCGTTGCCGGCGTCGCACTGCTGCCCAAACCCTTCGCCGTGGCGGCGGCCGCCTCCGGCAAGAAGGGCGTGGTGCTGATGAACCGAATCGGTCCGTCCTCGGCAACCCTGTGCATCGCGAACGCCGACGGTTCGAACGAACGCGAGCTGCTGCAGAGCGCGGCGTTCGATCACCACGCTTCCTTCTCCGCCGACGGCGCATCGGTGTTCTTCACGTCCGAGCGCACCGGCGACGGCAACTCTTGTCTCTACCGGGCCAAGGCCAACGGATCGGGTGTCCAGCAACTGGTGGTCAACTCGGCCATGAACGACTGGGCCGTTCCGTCTCCGGACGGCACAAAGGTGGCCTACGTGTCCACGAGCGGGGACCACAGGACACACATCTGGCTGCTCGACCTGAGCACGAAAAAGCGGACCAACCTGACCGGCGCCGCGGCTCTCGCCGGCGATCCCGCAAGCCCTGACGGCCACTTCCGCCCCTCCTGGTCGCCCGACAGCCAGTGGATCGCCTTCTCCAGCGACCGCAACACGACATGGCGGGGCCACGGCAACGGCACCGGCTGGGAGCACACGCAGGCGCTGAGCGTCTACATCATCCGACCGGACGGCACCGGATTCCGCCAGGTCGCGACCCGGGACGGATACTGCCTCGGTTCACCGAAGTGGTCGCCCGACGGGTCCCGGATCGTCTTCTACGAGATCACCGTCGAGGGAACCTGGGGCGCACACCGCCCGGAGGCCATCGGGACCGTCGAATCCCAGATCGTCTCGGTCGATGTCGCGACCGGGGCACGCGTCGAACACACCTCCGGACCCAACCTGAAGGTCGGGCCCCAGTACGTCAGCGCCACCGAGATCGGCTATCTCGTCAAGGGCGGAGCGGACGAGGGCCTGGCCTACGTCGGGGGTACGCGGCCGTCGGTCAAGCGGGCACTGCGTTCGCCGGTCTGGTCGCCTGACGGAACGTCGGTGATCTACGAGAAGCTCGGCTATACGACGCGCACGCTCGACGAACCGCTCTACAGCTGGGACCCGGACTGGGACTACCGCTTCTGCGACGTGTTCCCCGCTCTGTCCAAGGACGGGCGCCTCGCGATCACCGACAAGCAGCTCGGCAACTCCTCCATCGTCACCATGCGCCCGGACGGGTCGGACCAGAAGGTCGTCTTCGACACCGCCACCTCGGGCCTAGACCAGGTGATGGTCGCCCACGGGCTGGCCGGCGCGTTCCGGCCCACCTGGTCGCACGACGGCAAATGGATCGCCTTCGGCCTGGGCGGCTGGTTCCAGGCGCGCGCGACAAGCACTGCCGTACTGGTGAGGGTGCCCAGCGACGGCTCCTCGCACCAGGTGCTCACGGACGGTTCGACAAACGCCGGCTTCCCGAGCTACTCGGAGGACGGCAACCGGATCGTCTACCGCGTATGGGGCGCGGAGAAGGGGCTGCGCATCCTCGACCTCAAGACCGGCGCGACGACCGTCCTCACGACCGAGTCCGACAACCTGCCCGACTGGTCCTGCGACGGCAAGCTCATCCTCTTCACCCGGAAGACGAGCCCGACCAACTTCGACGTGTGCACCATCAAACCTGACGGAAGCGACCTGAAGATCCTCACCAGCAGTGGCGCGAACGAAGGTCACGCGGTCTGGAACTACGACGGCCGCATTCTGTACAACAGCGGCATGTACGGCTTCCGCGAGGAAGCCGCACTCTACGACGACACCTTCCAGCCCTACGGCCAGATCTTCAGCATGAAGGCGGATGGTTCCGACAACAGGATGCTGACCGACAGCCGGTGGGAGGACTCGATGCCGCTCTACCTCACGCAGGACGTCCTCGCCCGATGACGGGAGCGCAAGGTCGGCAGTGCGTGCCTCAGGCAGACGACTCCTCCACCGAAGGTGTCCGGCACATACCGGTCGACGACGGGTAACCCCGCCCGTAACTGCCTTCCCTGGCCCGGGCGCAATGATCGGGGTGACCGGTTCAGGGAAGAGAGACCTGACCGTCACCAGGCGCACCAGGCGGAGCGAGAGACGGGGCCGCCGGTGTCGTCTGCGGTGCCTTCCGGAGGAAAGCCGGATGCGTCGGGATCACTCATCTGCGATAGTCGCGCGCTGTGAACAGTGCTGAGTTTGTGTTTCGTCGTGGGAATGACTCTGACGCGGCCGATATGGCCGACGTGTGGCTGCGTTCCTTCACCACCGCGCTGCCGACCGTGCGCCGTGCGCACGGCGACGACGAGGTGCGGGACTGGTTCTCTTGCGTGGTCGTGCCGAGGTACGAGACCTGGGTCGCGGTCGCCGAGGGCTCGGTGGTCGGGCTCCTGGTACTCGACGGCGAGGAACTGGAACAGCTCTACCTTGATCCGTCGTGGCGTGGCAGGGGTGTTGGCGACCGGTTCGTGGATTTGGCCAAGCAGCAGCGACCGGATGGACTGGGGCTGTGGACGTTCCAGGTCAACGGACCCGCGCAACGGTTCTACGAGCGGCACGGCTTCGTCGCGGTTGAGCGTACCGACGGCCTGCGCAATGAGGAGCGTGAGCCGGACGTCCGCTATGTCTGGCGGCCCCAGGAACAGGGCTCTCCGTGAAGAGCGGCCACGCGGTCGCCGACAGTTGGTGGCCGCCCCCGCGCATGTCCTTCTCGTTGCGGATAAGGGCCCGTTCACGCCGCTGGGCGGCCGGGCGGCCGGGAGGGTGGGCGCGCGTGGTGAGCACGGCGAGGGCCGGCTCCCGGTCCGCCTGCGGCCGGCGTAGAGGCGACGACCGACGATCCTCCGAGCTCCGAGCAGCGAGCGATGACACGGAGGCCGGCCGCACCACCTGATCGAAGATCACGAACCGTCATGCAAGGTTACCCACGAAGGTTCAATCGCTCGACGGCGAACAGTTCCAGGTGCGCGCAGTTCGGGCAACGAAAGGCATCGATCTGCCACTGTGGCAGGCCACGCGTCTTGGCCATGCCCATTATGCCCCGTTCAAGTAGGCTTCCGAACCATCGCGCGTACCCGCGGGCGCCTTGACCGGTGTCACTGACAAAGCCCTGCTCAAGCCCGACTTGACCGCATTGAGTGCACCGCATGTTGTCCATTGAGGGAGTCTAGGTGGGGCCGGAGGGTGATGCTGGTGAGTTTCGTGATGCCGTGGGACGCGGGTGCGGCTGCCGCCCGAGCAATTGTGCTGGAAAGCTCGACGTCGTAGAGCTGCTCGACTTGTTGATGGACCGTTCACGGGCGCGGCGATGAGTTTTTCCGGCCCGGCAGGTCTTACTGTCATTGACGCCGTCACAGGAGGATCACGTGGTTCAGCTGCTCAGGGTTCAGAACTTCACAGTCTCGAGTGACGGGATCGCTGCCGGCGAGGACCAGACCCTCGAGAGGCCGTTCGGCCATGTCGATCCCGGGAGGCTGTTCTCCTGGGCCGGAGCCACGGCGAGCTGGCCGATGCGCGCCGATGGCGGGGGGAGCCGGGGTCTGGATGACTACCTCACGCGGGACTTCGCCCACAACATCGGCGCCGAGATCATGGGCCGCAACAAGTTCGGGCCCCAGCGCGGGCCCTGGCAGGACCACGAGTGGCAGGGCTGGTGGGGGGATGAGCCACCCTTCCGTACTCCGGTGTTCGTCCTGACCCACCACGGGCGCCCTTCGATCACGCTGTCCGACACCACGTTCCACTTCGTCGAGGGCGACCCTGCCACGGTCCTTGAGCAGGCCCGGGAGGCGGCACAGGGCAAGGACGTACGACTCGGCGGCGGAGCCACCACCATCCGGGAGTTCCTGGACGCCGACCTCGTCGACACCATGCACGTGGCGGTCTCGCCGGTGAAGCTCGGATCCGGAGTACGACTGTGGGAGTCCCCCGATGAACTGCTCGACCGGTTCCACCTGGAGGTCGTGCCCAGCCCGAGCGGTGTGACACACCACCTGTTCTGGCGCAAATGACCGGTCCTCAGGGTCGGCTCGGCCCCGCACCCGCGGGCACGGGGCGGAGCCGACCCCGGCTCAACTGACGCGAACGGGCCAGGTCATGGAGTACGAGTCGGTCAGTCTGGTGAGCAGCCGGCTTCGGCTGCCCCACCCGTCACGCCCGATGCCGGGTGCCGGGTGCCCCGATCGGAGTGTCCGACCGACCGAGGCACCCGGCGGGGTCGAGCGGTGGAGCGATTCGGCAGCAGAAGCGTGGATCAGCCGTCGTTCAGCCGCGTGGCAGGACCAGCGACTGTACCTCCGGCAGGCCCCGCCAGTCGTTCGACGCGACCGTGGCGTGCGCCTTGGCCAGCAGCGTGACCCGTGCCGACGCGTCCGGCGACGACGGGTTGACGTCGTCCAGAGCAGGCGACACGTTCTGCGAGTCCGTCATGAACAGCAGGTAGTGGTTGATGTCGTACCAACTCGTGTCGATGCCACTGTTGATGTATGAGGCCGCGTCACCGTCGAACGCCACGAACCACGGCCGCAGCGTCGTGTCGGAGTAACGGGTGCGCGGGTCGCCGGACGCGGCGTTGTGCACGGAGGGGAAGATGTTCGCCTGCGCCGTGGTGCCCGCAGTGTGCAGGTTGCGCAAGTAGGTCGCGTACTCCCTGTCCGTCCAGAGGGTGTCGGTCGGATTGTTCTCCTCGACCGTGCCGGGGATGATCTCCAGCAGCACCTTGCCAGCCAACTGGCCCCGCGTCGGCCAGTTGCCGGCCTTGGCCGCGTCGTCCAGGGTGGCGTACTTGCCACCGCCTGGCTTGTTCAGCAGGTCGTCCGGCTTGTAGACCAGGCTGCCCAGGTGCGCGGTGATCGACTGGTCCAGCTTGGCCGGGCTCATTCCGAGGTTGGCCTGGAAGCCGGACTTCATCTCCAGCTTGATGATCAGCGGCCCGTGTCCGGGGTGCGCGCCGAGCCACACCCGGACGTCGTCCAGGCAGCTCTCCAGGTTCTTGTTGGCGCTGCCGGTGTACAGGTCGGCGGCCGAGGAGGCATTGACGCAGTTGTTGCCGTTGCTGGTCAGACTGTCGTGGCTGACCTTCCACTCCTGGGTGAAGAAGTCGTCCCAGACGTCCAGCTCGATCATCGAGGTACCGGTGTCGAGGCCCTGCGCGAGGTACGTGAACGCACCGGGTTCGTAGGTGTTGTGAATTCCGGAGGTGGTGGTGCCGGAGAATTGCAGCGAGTTCGTGTCGTCGGCGGCGGCGGAGGCGGTGGTGCCTCCGGCTCCGGCGGCACCGAAGGCCAGAAGCAGACTCAGCGTGCCGAGCAGCCCGGTACGCACTGCCGCGAGCGGGCGGAGGGGAAATCTAAGGCGGCTCATCGAACCGGTCAAGGTTCCTCCATCGTGGGGGTGACTCTCCGTCTGGACGGTGACGGCTACGCGTGAATCGACGGAGACATGACACGTAACGCGATCTAGAATCCTGCTGTCGGCTACGATTCCGGTCGATCTTTTCCGGCCTTTTGCAGGCCGCTGAGCTTTCGTTTTCTTATGTCCGTCGCCGGTTCGTGGCGGACACCGCCGGAGAATGTGCGCACAGCGGGACGTATGACGAATGTGGATCAAGGGGCACGGCCGGTGCCTTGTGAGCGGTCACAGTCACTCACCGAGGGCCGCGGCCATTGCGATTGCCTCGCAGCCCAGGGAGAGTTCGTCGTCTCGTCGTCTCGTCGTCTCGTCGTCTCGTCGCCACGGCCCGGTGGCCCACTTCCCTTCGTAGCCGGTGGAGCGCCACCACCCGCGGCCGGACTGCGGCGGCGCGGCCTCGGCGAAGCCAGGGCGGTTGCAAGTTCCGGGATCGCGTAGATCGTCCGCGCCCAGCGGGAGTTGACGTGGCAACAGCACCGGCACTTGCTGTCTGCCGTCACCCACGCCCCCACCGTCACCCTGGCCCAGCGGGAGGTGGGGGCCAAGACCAACGAGACAGCCGCCTTCCGCCCGCTGCTGGAACCACTCGATCTGGCCGGCACCGTGGTCACCTTCGACGCCCTGCACAGCGT
>NZ_JBIAQF010000046.1:0-45542 GCF_042888885.1 Streptomyces sp. NPDC002742 | reverse complement strand
TGTTCTGCTCGACGACGTAGACCAGTCCGCCGGTCTCGTGGTTGACGTTCGCGAGGAACGCCGCGGCCTCCTGCTTCCTGACCGTGTCACTGCCGGTCGTGGTGAAGGCGGGGTAGGCGCCGAGCGCGGCGGTCAGGCCGCTGTACGTGTAGAAGGAGTTCCGGTTCGGGAACATCTGGTTGAACTGCGCCTCGGAGACCACGAATCCGCTCGGGGTGCCACCGCCGGCGGCCGGGGCCGTCCACTTCTGGTTCGCGCCGCCGGTGCAGGTCCAGATCTGCAGCCGGGTGGAGTTGGCCGAGCTGTTCCCGGTGACGTCGGCGCACTTGTCGGCCTGGGGGTTCACGATGTCCCGGGCGGCGGTGACGACCCACTGCTGGTTGGGGCCGCCGGTGCAGTCCCAGAGCTGGAGCTGGGCGCCGGAGGCGGTCGAGTTGCCGGTGACGTCCAGACACTTGCCGAGCGCCCGGATCGTGCCGTCCGCGCCGACGTTCCACTGCTGTGCGGCGGTGCCGTTGCAGTCGTAGAGCTGTACGGCCGTGCCGTTGGCGGTGCCCGCGCCGGCCACGTCGGCGCACTTGCCCGCGAGGCCGCTGATCTGCCCCGTGGCGGCCGCGGCGGGCGAGGCCGGGAGCACGCTCAACAGTCCGAGGACAAGGGTGCCGACCGCGGCATACGCCGCACGCCTCCATGGAATTTGCATGCCCATGTCATACCTTTCGCCGATGTGCGCCATGAACGTTCCGGTGGGGGGCCGAAAGAGAGGTGTTCATCAGTTGTTTTAAGGCGCAAGCAAAGCCGCGTCAAGGCTTTGGTATGGACCAATTCCGGGAGCGCGGGCATGGCCGAAATACCGGCGCCCGGATGTGACCGAAAAGGAAAGGGCCCCCGCCCCGGCGCGTGAACGCCGGGGCGGGGGCCCTTCCTTGGAACCGGATCAGACTCCGGCCGGCTCCGGGGACTTGTCCTCGTCGCCGACGGCGCTCTCGCCGGACTCGCCGGACTCGGCCTGCTTCTCCGCCGAATGCCGCTTCGCCGCCCGCTTCTTCGCCCGGCGCTCCTTGCGCAGTTCGAGCATCGCGTAGAGCGTCGGAACGAGCAGCAGCGTCAGCAGCGTCGACGTGATGAGACCGCCGATCACGACCACCGCGAGCGGCTGCGCGATGAAGCCGCCCTCGCCGGTCACGCCCAGCGCCATCGGCAGCAGCGCGAAGATCGTCGCCAGCGCCGTCATCAGGATCGGGCGGAGCCGGTGCCGGCCGCCCTCGATCACGGCCTCGACCACGCCGTGACCCTGCGCCCGGTACTGGTTGATGAGGTCGATCAGCACGATCGCGTTCGTCACCACGATGCCGATGAGCATCAGCATGCCGATCATCGCGGGGACACCCATCGGGGTACCCGTGACGACGAGCAGACCGATCGCGCCGGTCGCCGCGAACGGGATCGACACCAGCAGGATCAGCGGCTGGACCAGCGAGCGGAACGTCGCCACCAGCAGCATGAAGACGATCGCGATCGCCGCGAGCATCGCCAGGCCGAGGTTCTTGAACGCGTCGCTCTGGTCCGACGAGACACCGCCGATCGCCGCCGTGGCACCGGCGGGCAGCTTCAGCGTCTTGAGCTTGGCCGTAAGGTCCGCGCTGACCGCGCCGGTGTTGTCACCGGTCGGCTTGGCCGTGATCGTGGCGGCCCGCTGGCCGTCGATCCGGGTCATCGAGACCGGCCCGTCGACGAGCTTCACGTCCGCGATGTCACCGAGCTTCACCGCGCCGAGCCGCAGCCCGCGCAGTTCCTGGAGCGTGCCGACCGGCTCGGCGGTCTTGATGACCACGTCCCGCTCGGTGTTGTCCAGGATCGCCTTGCCGGTGGTCGTGCCGCGGACCGCCTGGGTGACGGCCGCGCCGAGCGTGGCCTCGTTGAAACCGGCCGCCGCCGCCTTGGAGTTGGCGGTGACCGAGATGCGCGGCACGCTCTGGGAGAGGTCGCTCGTGACGTCGGTGACGTCGGTGAGCTTGGCGACCTCGTCACGGACCTGGCCGGCCGCCTTGCGCAGCACGTCCCCGTCCGCCGCCTTCACGACGACCTTGAGGTCCTGGCTGCCGAACCCGTTGCCGGCCGAGACCGTGATGGTGCCGGCGCCGGAGAGCCCGCCGAGCCCCTTCTCGATACGCGCCTGCACGTCCTTGGAGGACGCGGAGTCCTCCAGCATGACCTGGTACGACGCCTGGTTGGTGTCCGTACCGCCGCCGAAGGCCGCCATGAAACCGGACGAACCGATGGTGACCTGGTAGTCCTTGACGCCCTTGACGCCGGCGAGGAGCTTCTCGACCCTCTTCGCCTGCGCGTCGGTCGCGGCCAGGCTGGTGCCCGGCTTCAACGCCTGCTTGACGGTGAGGACTTCCTGCTCGCCCTGGTCGAAGAAGTTCGTCTTCAGCAGGGGCGCCATACCGAACGTGCCGAGGAGTACCGCGGCCGCGATCAGCACACTGGTCAGCCGGCGACGGGTGGCGAAGCGCAGCACGGGGACGTAGAAGCGCTGGAGACGGCTGCGCTCCTCCTTCTCCTCGGCCTGGCGACGGGCCTCCTCCGCATCCGCGGAGGTGCCCTTGGGGGCGCGCAGGAACCAGTACGAGAGCACCGGGACGACCGTCAGCGAGACGAGCAGGGACGCGAGGAGCGCCGCCGTGACCGTCAGGCTGAAGGAGCCGAACAGTTCGCCGACCATGCCGCCGGTCAGACCGATCGGCAGGAACACGGCGACCGTGGTGAGCGTCGAGGAGGTGACCGCGCCGGCCACCTCGCGGACCGCGGTGAGGATCGCCTCCTGGCGCTCCTCGCCGTATCCGAGGTGCCGCTTGATGTTCTCCAGGACGACGATCGAGTCGTCGACGACCCGGCCGATCGCGATCGTGAGCGCGCCCAGGGTCAGCATGTTGAGCGACAGGTCACGGGTCCACAGCACGACCAGTGCCAGCACCACGGACAGCGGGATGGACACCGCGGTGACCAGCGTCGAGCGGACCGACGCGAGGAAGAGCAGGATGACCAGGACCGCGAAGAGCAGGCCGAGGGCGCCCTCTGTGGTCAGCCCGTGGATGGACTTGGAGACCGCAGGTCCCTGGTCGCTGACGACGGTGATCGCCGACCCGGCGCCCAGGTCTGCCCGCAGGCCGGGCAGCTTCTTCTTGACCGCGTCGGAGATGGCGACCGCGCTGCCGTCGTGGGACATGGTGACCATCACGGCGAGGCTCGGCCGGCCGTCGGTGCGCGTGATGGAGTCGGCCTTGGCCTGCTCCTGCGCGACGGTGGCGACGCTGCCGAGGCGCACCGGCTTCTTGCCGGGCTGCCCCGTGACCATCAGGTCCTGGATCTGCTTCAGCGAGGTGAAGCCGCCGCCGACCCGCACGGTGCGGTTGCTGCCGTCCTCGTCGAACGAGCCGGCCGGGACGGTCGCCCCGCCCGCCTGGAGCGCCTGGCCGAGGGCGGCCGGGGCGAGGCCGGCCTTCGCCAGCTTCTTGTCGTCGGGCGTGACGGTGACCTGGAGGTCCCGCACACCGGTGACCGTGACCCGGCCGACACCGTCGATGCCGTCGAGGGCGGGGACGACCGTGCGGTCGAGCCGGTCGGCCAGGGCCTGCTGGTCCTGGGCGGAGGTGACGGCGAGGACGACGGTCGGCATGTCGTCCGTCGAACCGGCGATGACCTGCGGGTCGACGCCGTCCGGGAGCTGGGCGCGGGCCCGGTTGACGGCCTGCTGGACGTCGGCGACGAGCTGCTTGGTGTCGTTGCCGTAGTCGAAGGACGCCATGATGACGGCGTTGCCCTCGCTCGCGGTGGAGGTGACACCGGTGATGCCGTCGACGGCCTGGAGGCTGTTCTCGACGGGCTCGACGACCTGCTTCTCGACCACATCCGGAGACGCACCCTGGTACGGCGCGAGCACGGACACCACGGGCAGTTCGATGGTGGGCAGCAGTTGCTGCTTGAGCTGGGGGATCGCTATCGCCCCGAAGACGAGCGCGATGATCGACATCAGCCCTATGAGGGCCCGCTGCGCGAGGCTGAATCTGGACAGCCAGGACATGGGTGGTGGGTCTCTCTTCTGTGGTTCGAGCGGAAGGCGGGGGACGGGGATACTCCCCACGTCACACCCTGGGCCATGAACGGGCGACGATCCGTCGCCCCTGGGTCCATTTCCTAACCGGGAACCTACTCCAGGCGCAGTACGCGCAGGTAACGCTCAGTCCACCCTCGGGCGTACCAGACCGGACTCGTACGCGATGACGACCAGTTGTGCCCGGTCACGGGCGCCGAGCTTGGCCATGGCCCGGTTGACATGTGTCTTCACCGTGAGCGGACTCACTTCGAGGCGCTCGGCGATCTCGTCGTTGGAGTGGCCCGCGGCGACCTGGACGAGCACCTCGCGCTCGCGGCCGGTGAGCGCGTGGAGCCGCTCGGAGCGGGCGGCGCCGTGCCCGTCGTCCGCGCCGTCGCCCTGCGCCAAAAACCTGGCGATCAGCCCCTTGGTCGCCGCCGGGGACAGCAGCGCCTCGCCGCCGGCCGCGATCCGGATGGCGTTGAGCAGTTCCTCGGGCTCGGCACCCTTACCGAGGAACCCGGACGCGCCGGCCCGCAGCGACTGCACGACGTACTCGTCGACCTCGAAGGTCGTCAGCATCACGACCCGTACGTGCGCGAGGCCCGGGTCGGCGGTGATCAGCCGGGTGGCGGTGAGGCCGTCGGTCCCGGGCATCCGGATGTCCATCAGCACCACGTCGGCCCGCTCGTCCCGGGTCACCGCCACGGCCTCGGCACCATCGGCGGCCTCTCCCACGACCTCCATGTCCGGCTCCGAGTCGACCAGCACCCGAAACGCGCTGCGCAGCAACGCCTGGTCGTCGGCGAGCACGACACGGATCGTCATACGGGGTCCCCCAGGGCAGGCGCGTGGTTCTTGACCGGAAGGATCGCATGGACGCGGAAGCCGCCTCCGTAGCGGGGACCGGCCGTACAGCTCCCGCCGATCGCGGTGACCCGCTCGCGCATACCGAGCAGCCCGTGCCCGCCGCCCTCCCGAGGGACGGCGTCCTGTGCGGGGCCGTCGTCGCGTCCGGGGCCGGTGGTCTGTGCGGGGCCGTTGTCGAGGACGGTCACCTCCACCATCGGCCCGACGCGGACCACGCTGACCTCGGCCTTCGCTGCCGGGCCCGCGTGCTTCTGCACATTGGTCAGGGCCTCCTGGATCACCCGGTACGCGGCGAGGTCGGCGGCCGCGGGCAGAGCGGTGCCGTGGTCGGAGCGGGCCACCTCGACGGGAAGCCCCGCGTTGCGGAAGGTGTCGGCGAGCTCGTCGAGCCGGGCCAGCCCGGGGGCGGGCTCGGTCGGGGCCTCGGGGTCGCCGGACTGGCGCAGCAGGCCCACGGTGGCGCGCAGTTCGCTCAGCGCGGACCGGCTGGCCTCCCGTACATGGGCGAGCGCCTCCTTGGCCTGGTCGGGGCGCTTGTCCATCACATGGGCGGCGACTCCGGCCTGCACGTTGACGAGCGCGATGTGGTGGGCGACGACGTCGTGCAGATCGCGGGCGATGCGCAGCCGTTCCTCGGCGACACGGCGGCGTGCTTCTTCCTCGCGGGTGCGCTCGGCTCGTTCCGCGCGCTCCTTGATCGCGTGCACGAAGGCGCGGCGGCTGCGGACGGCGTCGCCCGCCGCGGCGGCCATGCCGGTCCAGGCGAAGACGCCGAGGTTCTCCTGGGCGTACCAGGGCAGCGGCCCGGCGAGCATCGAGACAGCCGTGAGGAGGCCCATGGTGACCAGGCCGACGCGCCAGGTCGTGGGGCGGTCGGTGGCCGAGGCCACGGTGTACAGGGCGACGACGGCGGACATCGCGACCGGGGCCCGGGGGTCGGCGGTCACCAGTTCCACCAGGGAGACGGCGACGGTGGCCGCGAGGACCTTCATCGGGGCGCGGCGGCGGAAGACCAGTGCCACGGAGCCGAGAACCATGAGGCCGAGGCTGAGGGCGTCCGGGGTGCGGGCGCCCCAGGTCGTACCGCCGGCGCCGTGCGGGTCGACGAAGGAGCCGGCCACCATGCTGACGAGGACGCCTGCGGCGAGGGCGGCGTCCAGGGCGAGGGGGTGGGCCCGCAGCCAGTCCCTCATACGCTCCAGGGTGCTCACCGGGTCCACGGTACGGGGCCCTGCCGGGCTTGAGACCGGCCGGTACGAGGCCGCTCCCCGGTCGGCCGGGAAGCCGCCCGGGGCAGTTCCCCCGGCTCGGCACCGGGGGCCGAGCCGGCCTGCGGAGTCGGGCGCGCCGCCCACCGGACCCGGGGCGGGCGGTGTGGGCCCGGGAGCTGGAGGTGCGGTCCGCCGGGCCTCCCCGGTGCCGGGGAGGGGGCGGGCCGTTTCTCCCTCGGGGCCCGGGAGCGGTGGTCCGGAGCGGTCGCGGCGGCCGGGCGGGGGTGCCGGCGAGGCCGGCCGTGGAGGTCAGCCGGGGATCAGGCCGTCGTCGCTCAGCATCTCGCGGACCTCGTCGAGCGTGGCGTCCGGAGACGGGAGGATGAGTTCCGACGGCTCCAGCGAGTCGTCGGGGAGCGGGGTCCCGGCGCGGCGCACCGCGTCCAGGAGGGCTCCCAGAGTGCGGCGGAAGCCGGACTCGTCACCCCTCTCCATTTCGGTGAGCAGCTCGTTGTCCAGCTTGTTCAGGGAGGTGAGGTGGCCGTCGTCCACCTTCACCTGCCCCTCCCCCATGATCCGTACGATCATGTCGCCCTCCTCAGGCATGGGCCCGCTCAGGTCACTGCTTGTCGAAGCGCGGAGTGTCCTGGGGCTGCGACGACGACCGGGACTGGTCCGTACCGCCCTCGATCGCCTGCTGCTGCGACGAGGAGCCACCGGCCAGCTCGGCCTTCATGCGCTGCAGCTCCAGCTCCACATCCGTACCACCGGAGATCCGGTCCAGCTCGCTCTGGATGTCGTCCTTGGCGAGCCCCGACTGGTCGTCGAGCGCTCCGGAGGCGAGCAGTTCGTCGATCGCGCCGGCCCGTGCCTGGAGCTGCGCGGTCTTGTCCTCGGCACGCTGGATGGCAAGCCCCACATCGCCCATCTCCTCGGAGATGCCGGAGAAGGCCTCGCCGATCCGGGTCTGTGCCTGGGCCGCCGTGTACGTGGCCTTGATCGTCTCCTTCTTCGTACGGAAGGCGTCGACCTTGGCCTGAAGACGCTGGGCCGCGAGGGTGAGCTTCTCCTCCTCGCCCTGCAGGGTCTGGTGCTGCGTCTCCAGGTCGGTGACCTGCTGCTGGAGCGCGGCGCGGCGCGACAGCGCCTCCCGGGCCAGGTCCTCGCGGCCGAGCGCGAGGGCCTTGCGGCCCTGGTCCTCCAGCTTGGTGGACTGGTTCTGGAGCTGGTTCAGCTGCAGTTCGAGGCGCTTGCGGCTGGTCGCCACGTCGGCGACACCGCGCCGGACCTTCTGGAGCAGCTCCAGCTGCTTCTGGTATGAGTAATCGAGGGTTTCGCGCGGGTCCTCGGCCCGGTCAAGGGCCTTGTTCGCCTTCGCGCGGAAGATCATCCCCATACGCTTCATGACACCGCTCATGGGCTTCGCGCGCCCCCTTCTGACGGACTCCAGCTCCAGGTACTGCAACAGGACCCACAGTACGGGCCCCGCATCCATTACCGCACTGTTCGGGGACGGATGCGCTCATCCCCAAGGACGACTGCACCCGGCACCGCTCCGGCGCAAGGAGTAGGTGGCACCCCGGGTCCACCCGGGAGCGACATCCCCTCCGTCCCACTACAGACGCACGGTGTTGCCGGATCGTTCCCCACTCGATCGACGTCCATGCCCGCCGACCCCGTACCCTTGGGTTTTGTGTTCCGAAGCCGTGCGAAGGAAGAGAAGGCCCCCGCCGACAAGGCGCCGGTGACCGACTCCAAGATGACCCGTGACCCTCAGGCCCCCAAGGGCCGCCCCACGCCGAAGCGCAGTGAGGCCCAGACCCAGCGCCGCAGCGTCGCCCAGACGCCGTCGACGCGCAAGGAGGCTTCCAAGCAGCAGCGTGACGAGCGCCGTGCGCAGATGGAGAGGCAGCGCCAGGCGCTGGCCAGTGGTGACGAGCGCTATCTGCCCGCACGCGACAAGGGCAAGGTGCGTCGGTTCGCGCGCGACTTCGTGGACTCGCGCTTCTGCATCGCCGAGTTCTTCCTGCCGATGGCCGTGATCATCCTCGTCCTGAGCGTGGTGCCGGTCGCCTCGCTCAAGAACGTGGCGCTGCTGCTCTGGCTGGTCATCATCGTGATGATCGTGATCGACTCGATCGGCATCGCGATCCGTCTGAAGAAGCAGCTCAACACGCGCTTCCCCGACGAGCCCAAGAAGGGCGCGATCCCCTACGCGCTGATGCGTACCCTCCAGATGCGTCGACTCCGGTTGCCGAAGCCGCAGGTCAAGCGCGGAGAGCGGCCCTGAGCACTACGTCGTTCTCCGGGGGCGCGGCGGATGCCTGGCTGAACAAGCTGGGCGGGCTGCGGAATGTCGTACGGCAGGAACTGGTGGCCCGGCAGCTCGATGAGCAGATAACCGGGCGGTATCCGGTGGGTCGGCGCCTGCGCGTGCTCGACGTCGGGACGGGCCAGGGCACACAGGCCCTGCGGCTCGCCCGGGCCGGCCACCAGGTGACCGGGCTCGAACAGGACGCGACGATGCTGTCCGTGGCCCGTCAGGCGTTGGCCACCGAGCCCGAGGGCATCCGGAGCCGGGTGCGCTTCATCGAGGGCGACGGGCGCGAGACCGGCGTGCACTTCCTGCCGGGCAGCTTCGACGTGGTGCTGTGCCACGGCGTCCTCATGTACGTCGAGGATCCGGACGCGCTGCTGGCGGGGCTGGCGCGGATGCTGGCCCCGGGCGGGCTGCTCTCGGTGCTGGTCCGCAACGCGGACGCGCTGGCCATGCGGCCAGGAATCGGCGGGGACTGGGCGACGACGCTGGCCTCGTTCGACACGACCGCGTACACCAACCGTCTCGGCCTCGACGTCCGCGCCGACCGGCTCGCCACGCTGACCGGCACGCTCGCCGGGATCGGGGCTCCGCTGCACGCCTGGTACGGAGTGCGGGTCTTCACGGACACGGCGGCCGACGGTGCGCCGGTTCCGCCGGACGCGGAGACGCTGCTGGCCGCGGAGGAGCGGGCCGGGCGGACGGATCCCTACCGCCAGGTGGCGGCGCTGCTGCATCTGTGCGGCGTCCGGGGCTGAACCCGCCGAGCGGGACCGGAGCCGTAGGGGCGGGGCTGCCCCCGCGAGAACGGGACCGAACCCGCGAAGGCGGGACCGGACCCGCGAGAGGGCGGGGCTGCCCTCCCTCGCGCCGGGTTGCCCCCTTCGAGGCTGGGACACCCCTCGGGACAAGACGGGATCACGCCGCGGGCCGGGCCTTGCGAGCCGGTGGCCGTCGGGGCTTCCTTCCCGGCGGAGCCGGACGCCCGCCCCTTCCCGGGGGCCGGGCCGCCGTCCCACCCGCCGGAGCCGAGCCGTCGGTGACGGGTTGCCGGGGTGCGCCCCCGGCAACCCCTACCGGCCTACTCCGGCTCGGCGTGCAGGCTCATCGGACCGTAGATCCGCGTGCTGTCCTCGAAGAGGAACACCTGGTCCGCGCCGCCGGCCAGAAGGTCCTTCCACACCTCGCCGATCCAGGACTCGGCGTCGCCCTGGGTGGTGAACTCCTCGGGCTGCACCGCCGGTTGGACCTCTGTCCCGTCGGACTTCTCGAACCGCCACGTCCATGCCGCCATGTACGCCTCCAAGGTGTGAGCACACTGCACAGCGGAAGCCGGACAAGATCCGTCTCCCGTCCGAAGCCTAGCCGGACGCGCAAGAGCCGCGGGGACACGGAAAAATCGGCGGCGTGGAACTGACTCTGCTCGGCACCGGAGCCCCCGCGGGCCTGCCCCGCCCCGACTGTCCCTGCGCCGCGTGCGCGACCGCGCTCGGCGAGAGGGCGCGGGCGGCCACCGCGCTGCTCGTGGACGGCACACTGCTGCTCGACCTCACGCCCGGCGCCGCGTTCGCGGCCGCCCGCGCCGGACACTCGCTGGGCGGCGTACGGCAGGTACTGCTCTCGCATCCGCACGACGGGCCCGCCGTGGAGGTCCCGGCCGGGCTGCCGCAGCCCGGCCGGGTGCCCGACGGACGTGAGTTGGCGCTGCTCACGGGACACCGGGTGCGGGCGGTGCCGATGGACGCGCCCGGCACGGGGTACGCGGTGACCGGCCCGGACGGGCGGCGGCTGCTGTACCTGCCGCCGGGCGCGGCGCCGGCCGGTCTGGACGAGAAGGGGGACGCCTATCACATGGTGCTCCTCGACGTGGTGGGACGGCCGGACGCGCTGGCGAAGCTGCGCGCGGTCGGCGCGGTCGACCCGACGACGGACGTGCTCGCGGTGCACCTCGACCACGACGTGCCCCCGGGGCCCGAACTGCGGCGGCGGCTCGCCGCGGCGGGCGCGCGCGCCGTGCCCGACGGCACGACGCTCGATGTGGGCGTCTACGAGGACGTGCCCGATGTGCCGCGCAGGACGCTGGTGCTCGGCGGAGCGCGTTCGGGCAAGTCGGTGGAGGCGGAACGGCGGATGGAGTCCTTCCCCGACGTCCTGTACGTCGCCACCGGAGGTGCGCGCAACGGGGACTCGGAGTGGGCTCAGCGGGTCAGCGCCCACCGTGAGCGGCGGCCCGGTTCCTGGCACACCGTCGAGACCTGCGACCTGGTCCCCCTCCTCGGCGAGGACGGCCCGCCCCTGCTCGTCGACTGTCTCTCCCTGTGGCTGACGGACGCCATGGACTCGGTGAACGCCTGGGACGACGCCGAGTGGTCCGGCGGCGGCGAACGCGCTCTGCGCGCCCGCGTGGAGGAACTCGTCGCCGCGGTCCGGCGCACCCGTCGCACGGTCGTGGCCGTCTCCAACGAGGTCGGCTCGGGCATCGTCCCCGCCACGGCGTCCGGACGCCGCTACCGTGACGAACTCGGGCGGCTGAACGCCGCGTTCGCCGGGGAGTGCGAGCACGTGCTGCTGGTGGTGGCGGGGCAGGCCCTGAAACTGCGGGGCTGACCCCGGCCCGCTCCCCATTCGCCTCGCCGCCGGACGCGCGTCCTTCGACTGCGCCTGGCGGCGGGCGGCGGGCGGCGGGTGGGCGGGCTCAGCGCGGTGGGCTCGGACCGGCGGGCTCAGGGTTCCTTGCGGGCGACGATGCGGTACGCGTTCGAGAAGCGGGTGCGGCGGAGCAGGGGGGCCATCAGGCGGTCCAGGGCGGCGGTCGAGGCGAGGAGCGGGGCGGACGCCCGGGTCAGGGCCAGGCGCGCGGTGCGCTGGAAGGGGGTCGGCGGTGCCGGACGCCAGGGGGCGTCGAGGGCGGGGAGGGCGCGGCCGAGGGCCAGGGCGAGAGCGCCCGAGAGATCGTGGGGGATGTGCGGCTCACGGCGGTCCGTCGCGACGACCGCGCAGCCCAGGGATTCGAGCTCGCCGAGCAGATTGGGCAGCGGCATGAGGTGCAGATGGCGCGGCTGGCCGTACGCCACCCACCACTTGCCGAGCAGCGTGCCGAACGCGCAGTCGGGGTCGGGGACTTCGACGAGAAGGTGCCCGCCGGGGCGCAACACCTCCAGCGCGGCGCGCAGTTCCCCGCGCGGGTCGGGCGTGTGCTCCAGATGGTGGAACATGCTCACGACGTCGTAGCGGGCCCGCAGCCGCTCGGCGATCCGCGGGTCGGTGAGCCGCCCGACGTGCGCCTCCTCCACCCGTCCCGCCGCCCGCGCCTTCTCGACGCGCCGTGTCGGGTCGAGACCGTCGAAGGACGTGTACGGGTGGACCTCCTTGGCCGCCGCCGGGAAGTGCCCGAGCCCGGTGCCGATGTCGAGCCAGCTCTCCGGTTCCGGGAAGGGCAGCATGGCGCGGGCCGCCGCGAGGTGGCGTCCGGCTCCGCCGCGGGCGGCGAGCAGCCGTTCGGCGAGGCCGTCGTGGGCGTCCTCGCGCGGGTCCCGGTGGTAGAAGGCCAGGCCCTCGGGCGAGAGCCGGGGGTTCTGGAAGGCGTGGGCGCAGTCCCCGCACTCGTCGACGACGAACGTCCCCGGCTTGCGCTGCCGAAGATCCGGCGTACGCAGCCGGGTGCGCAGGCGCTTCGAGCCGCACCAGGGGCAGTCGGCGCGGCGCGGTTCGTGGAACCGGGCGGTGCCCTGGGCGAGTTCGGCCGCGTAGGCGGCCCGGCGTTCGGCGATCGGCTGCGGAGTGGGGGGCATGGGCGCTCCTGTCGGGGACGAGCCGTACGACAATCCGACACAAACGGTACGTATGCGAAGGGGATCCGGAGGGCAACGACGTGGCGCGGACGCGTTCGATGGCTGCCGGTACTGTTCGGCGAATGAGCTCGCTTAATCTCGACGACTTCACCGATCTGATCGAGCGTCCCGACGGAGGCGTACGCCGTGACGCCGAGGCGTACCGGGAGCGCCGGATCGTGCCGCCCGGCGCGCTGGGCCGGCTCGACGACCTGGGCGAGTGGCTGGCGGCGGCTCAGTCCGCGGTGCCGGTGCGGCCGATCGAGCACCCGCGTGTCGTGCTGTTCGCGGGCGACCACGGGATCGCCGCCCTCGGAGTGTCGGCGCGCCCCGCGGGCAGCGCCGGCCGGCTGGTGCGGGCGGTTCTGGAGGGCGCGAGCCCGGCGTCGGTGCTGGCCCGCAGGCTCGGTGTTCCGGTCCGCGTGATCGACATGGCGCTGGAGGCCGATCCCGAGGAACTGCCCGCCGAGGTCGTGCGGCACCGGATCCGGCGCGGTTCGGGCCGGATCGACGTCGAGGACGCGATGACCCTGGAGGAGGCCGAGGCCGCGTTCCGGGCCGGGGTCGCCATCGCGGACGAGGAGGCGGACTCCGGTACGGATCTGGTGGTGCTCGGCGACATCAGCGTGGGCGGGACCACGGTGGCGGCCGTACTGGTCGCGGCGCTGTGCGGGACCGACGCGTCCGTCGTCACCGGGCGGGGCGGGCAGGCCATCGACGACCTCGCGTGGATGCGCAAGTGCGCCGCGGTGCGCGACTCCCTGCGACGGGCCCGGCCCGTGCTCGGGGACCAACTGCAGCTGCTCGCGACGGTGGGCGGGGCCGACCTGGCGGCGATGACCGGGTTCCTGCTGCAGAGCGCGGTGCGGAAGATGCCGGTGATCCTCGACGGGGCGGTGTCCGCCGCCTGTGCGCTGGTCGGACAACGGGTCGCCTTCCGGGCGCCGGACTGGTGGCTGGCCGGGCAGCGCAGCGGGGAACCGGCGCAGGCGAAGGCGCTGGACCGGATGGCCCTGGAACCGCTGCTCGACCACGGAGTGACGGTGGGCGAGGGAACGGGCGCCCTGCTCGCCCTGCCGCTGGTCCAGGCCGCGGCGAGCCTCGCCGCGGACCTGCCGGAGGCACCTGCTCCGGAGGCACCTGCTCCGGAGGCGGAGAAAGAGACAGAGTCGGACTCCAAGGCCGACTCCGACTCCGACCCCGAGGCCGCGGTCGACGCCGAGTCCGACCCGGCGACCGCACCCGAGGTCAACCCCCAGACCCCGGCCGAGTAGGAGCCGAACGGGGCCGACCGCCCCCGGGGGGCCGGCGCCGCGTCCGGCCCCGAGACCGACGCCGGGCCCGGCTCCCGGCCCGAGGCCGACACCGGGTCCGGCCCGCCCAGGCCCGGCAGCGACTCCCCGGAGCGGGACGAGCAGCGGACCGGTTCCGACTCCACACCCGAGCCCGGCACCGCCCGAGCCCGTCACGCGATCCGGCGCACCGGCCGGGGCGGGCCCACACGGCCAAGACCCGCCGCGCGGCGGGGCATCACCCGTACCGCCCCTCCCCTGCAGGGGCCACCACGCCCCATATCATCACCCTTTATGGGAGATGCCCGAATTGCCGCTTGCCAGGAACGGGCGTCGGCCCGCCGGAGTGACGGGGACCGGCGGTCCACGGCTGCCTCCCGGCGGTCCGCCGCCTTCGCCGTCTGGTATCTGCGGGCGGTCACGTTCATCAACTTTCTGAGCGCCGCGTGGGTGTCGCTCGGACAGGACGTACGACGGCACAACACCGAGAACTACTTCACGCCCTATCTGCTGACCGCGGGCTTCGCCTCGGGCGTGTTCACGATGTTCCTGGCCATCACGATGCGACGGCGCAAGCGGGCCGCGTGGATCCTCAACTCCGTGCTCAGCGGGCTGTTCCTGCTGCTCTTCGGCGTCGCGATGGCGTTCCCGGAGATCCGTCAGTACGCGCAGAACTGGATCTCGCTCGTACTGACCGCGGCCTTCGTGGGCTCCCTGGCCCTGGGCCGCCGGGAGTTCTACGCCAAGGGCGACCGGTCGAACCCGAAGCTCGCCGCGGCCGTCGCGGTCGGCGGGCTGCTGGTCACCTCGCTGCTCGCCGCGCTGCTGGTCACGGTCACCAACAACGCGCACGACGCGCACCGTTCGACCTTCCTGGACCGCTGGCGCTACGGCACCCTGCGGCTCGTCTCGGTCGCCGCCGACGACTCCCACTACCCCGGAATCTCGACGCCCAACTGGGTCAACGTCACCATCAACGTGCTCAGCACCCTGCTGGTCCTCGCCGTCCTCTACGCGGCCTTCCGCTCCCGGCGCGCGGTCGACCCGCTCACCGAGGACGACGAGAAGCGGCTGCGCGCGCTGCTCGACCGCAACGGCGACCGTGACTCGCTGGGCTACTTCGCGCTGCGCCGGGAGAAGAGCGTGGTCTGGTCGCCCACCGGCAAGGCGGCGGTGGCGTACCGCGTGGTGGGCGGGGTCTCCCTGGCGAGCGGCGACCCCATCGGCGATCCCGAGGCATGGCCCGGCGCCATCGAGCCCTGGCTGGCCGAGGCCAGGGAGCACGGCTGGATCCCGGCGGTGATGGGCGCGGGCGAGGAGGCGGGCACCATCTACTCCCGGCACGGACTCGACGCCCTGGAGCTGGGCGACGAAGCCCTCGTCGAGACCGCCGAGTTCACTCTCGAAGGACGGGCCATGCGCACCGTCCGGCAGGCCTACAACCGGGTCAAGCGGGCCGGGTACCGGGTACGCATCCGACGGCACGAGGACATCCCCGCCGCCGAGATGGCGTACCTGCTGGAGCGCGCGGACGACTGGCGCGACGGCGCGACCGAGCGCGGCTTCAGCATGGCGCTCGGCAGGCTCGGCGACCCCGAGGACGGCCGCTGCGTGATGCTCGAATGCACGGATGCCGAGGGCGGGTTGAGGGCGGTGCTGTCCTTCGTGCCATGGGGGCCGAACGGGCTCTCGCTGGACCTGATGAGGCGCGACCGCGACGCGGAGAACGGGCTCATGGAGTTCATGGTGATCGAACTCCTGCGGCGTGCCCAGGAGATCGAGATCACTCAGGTCTCGCTCAACTTCGCCATGTTCCGTTCGGTCTTCGAACGTGGCGCGCGTCTCGGCGCGGGCCCGGTGCTGCGGCTGTGGCGGTCGCTGCTCAGCTTCTTCTCCCGCTGGTGGCAGATCGAGTCGCTGTACCGGGCCAACGCCAAGTACCGGCCCATCTGGGAACCGCGGTTCCTGCTCTTCGAGAAGAGCGCGGACCTGCTGCGCATCGGTGTCGCGTCCGCGCGCGCCGAGGGGTTCCTGGAGGCGCCGGGGCTGCCGAAGTGGCTGCACCGCAAGCACCTGGAGTCGCACAGATGAGACCGATGAGACCCATGGGACCGACGGGACCCATGGGACCGACGGGACCGACGGGACCGGTCGGGGCCGATGTGAGGAGAGCCGTGGGGACGACCGGATGAGGACACTCGCCCGCTGGGCCCGCGCCGAGTGGGGTCTTCTGTACGCCACCGTGCGCCGGGCGCTGCGGACGAGGGGGTGGCGGGCGGCCCCGATGACCCTCGGCGCGGTGTGTCTGACGGCTGTCCTGCAGTTCGTCCAGAACCAGTCATGGGGCTATCAGCTGGTGCAGGACACCGGCGCCGTCCGGGCCGAGGACCCGCTGCGGCTCGCCCTGCTCCGCACCCCGCTCTCCTTGTGCGTACCGGCGCTGGATCTGCCCGTGTGGGGCGCGCTCGCGCAGATCCTGGTCGTCTTCGGGATCGCCGAGATCTGTCTGGGCTGGTGGCGCACACTCGTCATCGCGTACGTCGCCACGCTGGCCGGGACGCTGTACGCCCGTGTCGGCATCGCGCTCGGCCCGCACCGTCCGCTGGGGCTGCCCGGGGCGGACTCGCTGGTCGTCGACACCGGGCCGTCGGCTGCCGTGGTGGGCCTGGCCGTGTTCCTGGGCTGGCGCTACCGGGCGTACGTGACGGCGGGGGTGGTGATCGGGGCGATGGTGACCGAGGTGCTCGTCAAGGAGAACCTGGCGGGCAGGGAGCATCTGGCGGCCATCGCCGCGGTGCTGGTGATGTGCTGCCTCTCCGCGGCGCGTCACCGCCGTTCGGGCAGGGAGCGGGCGGGCGCGGGGTCGGGTTTGCCGCCGATCCACTCCTGAGCCCTGCGGCTGGGGCCCGCCCAGCGGCGGTCGTGCCGGTAGGCGCGCAGCCTGGACCGGGCGCGGGCGCGCGGCCGGCGCCGGTAGAAGCGCTTGGCCCACGGCGATGCGGGCTTGGCCAGCCGGATCGTGCCGATGAGGGCGATGAAGGGAACGATCACCCCAAAAATGGCCATGCGCACCTTGCCCTTGCTGAGGCAGAGCAGCGCGAAGAGGAAGTTCAGGGCGATGGTCACGATCGCACTGGCGCGGTCCTGCGCCTCCTGGTTGCTGACGTCGTTGACGCCGAACGGAGAGAAGCCGCTGAACATCAGGCCGACGAGGGCCGCCGTGACCACGACGACCTCGACGCTCTTGCGCCCGGCCTCGGTCCAGTAGACGTCGTCGAGGTGCAGGATCAGCGCGAACTCGTCGAGCACCAGGCCTGTTCCCATGCCGAACAGCACGGCGCTGGCGCACGCCCCGAAGCCGTACCGGCTGCTGGCCACCGCGCCGAAGCCGCCGATCACCGTGAGCACGACGCCGGGCACCACGTGGTGGATGTGCAGATCACCGGCCTTGACGTTGCCGAACGGGCCCTTTCCGGCGCGGATGAGCCGCACGATGACGCGGGTGACCACGAAGGTCACGACGAACGAGGCCAGCGCCAGCAACACCGGGAGCTTCCCGGGCTCGACGATGTTCCGATAGAACCAATGACCCATATGTGAACTTTATCCACCGCCGCTGTATCCGCCCTCCGGGCGTCCGGGTAGCCTGCGCCGATGTCCAAGACCGCCTCCGGGGCCTCCCTCGCCGACAGCCTCCGCTTCGCCTTCGGCACCCTCACCGTGCTCCCCGTGAAGGTGAGCCGCTGGGACCGCGACGCGGCGCGCGGCGGCATGCTGTGCGCTCCACTGGCCGGTCTGCTGGTCGGGGCGGGCGCGGCTCTGGTGGGCGTGGTACTGCTGGCCATGGGCGCCGGCCCGCCGCTCGCGGCCGTGGCCACCGCCGCCGTGCCGGCCGCGCTCACCCGGGGCCTGCACCTCGACGGTCTCGCCGACACCGCGGACGGGCTGGGCAGCGGCAAGCCCGCCGAGGACGCGCTGCGGATCATGAAGCAGTCGGACATCGGCCCGTTCGGCGTGATCACCCTCCTGTTCGTCCTGCTCGCCCAGGTGGCCGCACTCTCCCAGGCGTACGACGCCTCGTGGGGCCGGGGCGTCCTCGCGGCCGTCGTCTCGGCGACCGCGGCCCGCCTCGCCCTCACGCTGGCCGCCCGTTCCGGGGTGCCCGCGGCCCGCCCCGAGGGCCTGGGCGCGGCGGTCGCGGGCACCGTGCCGGTGCGCGGCGCGCTGCTGGTGGCGGCGGCCGTCACCGGCGCGGCGGCCGGGGCGGGCGCGCTCGTCGGGACGTACGACCTCGTGCGGGCCGCGGTGGCGGTGGGTGTCTCCTGCCTGGCCGCGGAAGTGCTCCTGCGGCACTGCACGCGGCGCTTCGGCGGTGTCACCGGCGATGTGTTCGGGGGCCTCGCGGAGACGGCGGCGACGACCGCGCTCGTGGTTCTCTCGCTGGGCTGAGAAGCACCCCGGCGCTCACGGGGCGGGCTCCAGGGCGTGCGGCAACGTGCCCCAGGGATGGTCCCCCACGCCGGGGACCGCGCAGTGCAGGGCGGCCCCGCGCTCCCGCGCCAGGGCCGCCGCGTCGACGCCGGCCGGTACCCCGTGGACGAGGTGGCACAGCGTCGCCCCGGCGCCCGTCCACGGCGGCGGGGGCCTCCTCCGGTAGGTGGCCCAGGCGCCCTCGAAGGTGACGAGGACGTCCGCGACACGGGCGTACGAAGGGTGCGGTGCCGTGCCGTGGTTGAGGACGAGGGTGCCGGTGCCGAGTCCCCGGACGGCCGTCGCCAGTCGCCGGTAGTAGCCGAACCCGCTTTCGGTGGCCGCCACTTGGTCGAGGAAGGTCCCGTCGGTGCCGTACCAGTCGCGGTGCCGGGTCAGTTCGCGCAGGACGTTCGCGAGCGGTCTGCGGCCGTAGTCCGTGTCGACGTACCCGAGCACCCGGACATCCGCCTCGCGCAGCCGTCCGGCGACCGCCCCGAACGCCGGGTCGAGGCGGTCGCCGGGTCCGCTGGCGGGGTTCAGCACCACGCCGTACAGCCGGGGCGCGGCGGTGACGAGCGCGTCCCATTCGGCCGGGCGGACGGCGGGGTGTTCGTAGTACGGGACGAGGAGGTTCTTCGAAGTGCCGGGCGTACGGGCGGCGTCGGGAGCACGGGCCGCGGCGCGGGCAGCGGACGAGCCGTGCGCGCCGGCGTCCGGCGGGTTCAGCGGGTTCACCGGTGGGCCGTCACCTTTCCCAGCCGGGCGCAGACGAGCGCGGCCTGGGCGCCCGCCGCAGCGCCGTACACGATCAGGCCCACCCAGTGCGCGTCGCCCGTGTGCGTCGCCAGCGCCGCGGTCTGGACGAGTGCGGCGGCGCAGACGACGGTGGCCGTGCCGGTGACGGCGCCGAAGGACTGGAGCAGCAGCCCGGTCCACATGACCGCGCCCAGCAGGAGCAGTCCGCCGAGCCGGATTCCGTCCGCCGCCGCGGGCGCGTGCGGCCACAGCGCGGAGGTGGCGAGGCCGAGCACGAGCAGCGCGGCGAGGTAGCCGGCCAGGCAGCGGACGAGCGTCCCGGTGGTGGCCCGCCGGAAACGCCTCGCCGACGTGCTGGAGCGCAGTCCGGCGAGGCTCCCGCTGCGGAACCGGAACAGCAGCCACTCGGCGGGGCCCATGCTGAGCGTCAGCGCGACCGCCGCCGGTGCGGCGACCGCCGTGCGGGTTCCCGTGAGGACGTCTCCGAGCGCCGCGTACAGCACGAGGACACCGCTGCCGAGCCCGAACAGGGCGTACGCGACGGTTCCGGCGTGCCGGCGCGGGGCGGACCGGCGGGCACGCAGACGCGCGGCCACCGGTCCGAGGCGGGCCGGGGCGGCCCCGGGCCTGTCGCCGGCCGGCCGGCCGGCGGAGGCCGCCCGGGGCTCACCGGCCCGGCCGGACGGCTCGACGCCGCCGGGCGGCTTCCCGTAGGACAGCTTCCCGTAGGACAGCAGCGCGAGGATCCCCGCGGCCCAGCTGCCGTCTCCCGACTCCCGCACCGCCGGCACCACTTCGAGCAGACCGAGCAGGGCGACCGCCGCCAGCGAGCCGAGCAGCAGGGCCACCCGCGCCAGGTCGGGTACCGGGTGGAACACGCTGACGACCGCGCCCGCCGTCATGGGCGCCAGGGCGGCGAGCAGCGTGCGTTCCCTGCCCATCACCAGCAGAACGGTGGCCGCGCCGAGATAGCCGGACTGCCCGGCGGCGAACGCGACGGCGCCCCGGCCGGCCGAACCCGCCGCCGCGAAGGCCACCAGGGAGCCGAGCAGGACACCGACCGGGGTCCCGACGAGCAGCGCGCGCCGGGCGGCGGCGCGGTCGCCGAGCCCCATCCAGGTGTACGCGCGGTGCGCGAGCCCCTGGTTCCAGGTCCAGCCGCACAGCGCCCCGGCGAGCATCGGAACGGTGCCGGCCGGGAGTCCGAACGCGCCCTTCGGCCCCGCGAGAAGCGGTCCGGCGAGGACGTAGCCGAGGCCGGGGAGGGCGAAGACGATGCCCCTCAGGAGGCAGCCGAGGAGACCGATCCGCCAGGGGTCGTGGGGCGGGCCCTCCGGTTCGGGATAGCCCCGGTCGACCCGCTCGAACAACTCCTCCGCCAGGGCGAAGGAGTTCGTGACGCCGTACCGTTCGCGGATCTGGTCGTCCGACAGGCCGTCGGACTCCAGGAGCGCGGCCACCTCGTCGGGATGGACGGCGGCGGACACGAACTCCCCTAGTTTCGCGGCGAGTTCGTCGATCGGGTCGGACTGTGCCCAGCTCGTCGTGCGGCGCTGGCCGGGCACCAGAGGACGGGTGGTCTCCCGGTCCCCGGGCTGGGTGCGCAGGGAGCCGCTCACCAGCCGGTCCCGTCCGTGGCGACGGCCTGGTACCAGGGGTCGCGCAGTTCGAGGGTCCAGTCGGCGACCGTCTCCACGGCGGGCTCGTACACCTCGGGCCGGCCCGCCAGTTCCTGGTAGACCGTTCTGAAGGCGTCGACGGAGCGGCGCAGGGTGAACCGGTCGATGACCCGCTGGCGGGACAACTCGCCCAGGTCCAGGCGTCGTTCGTCGTCGCGCAGCAGGGTGAGGGCGGCGGCGGCCATCTTCTCCGGCTCGCGCGGCGGGACGACGATGCCGGTGTCGCCGACCGCCTCACGGACCCCGCCCACATCCGTGGAGACCGTCGTACGGCCGCAGGACATCGCCTCGATGATCGAGAACGGGAAGCCCTCGGAGATGGAGGACAGCATGACGACGTGGCCGGCCGCGTAGGCGCGCCACACCTCGGTGATGCGGCCCTCGAAGGTCAGCCCGTCGGTGACGCCCAGTTCGGCGGCGAGCTTCTCCAGGCGGGTCCGGTACGCCTCGCCGCCGGGCGGCACGGGCCCGAACAACCGTAGCCGGGTGTCGGGCAGTTCGGCGCGCACCATGGCGTACGCGCGCAGCAGCGTCTCCAGGTCCTTGATGGGGTCGACCCGGCCGCACCAGGTGAGGGTGGGCACGGCGGGTTCGGGTCCCGCGTGCGGGAAGGCGTGCGGGTCGACGCCGTTGTAGACCGTGCGGATCCGGTCCCCGTCGGCGCCGCCGCGCTCCTCCCAGCGGCGGTTGTACTGGTTGCAGGGGGTGATGAGGTCGGCGGCGCGGTAGCCGAGGGAGTTCAGTTCGCGGTAGAAGCCGAGCATGAACGCCTTGACGGGCCAGCGCTGTCCGGCTCCGCGGTAGCCGAGGTAGCGCTCGCGCAGATAGATGCCGTGTTCGGTGAGCAGGAACGGGACCCCGTCCAGGTGGTGCGCGACGAGGGCGGGCAGCGTGGCGAGGCCGCTGCTGACCGCGTGGGCGACGGAGTCCTCGGGGATCCGGACGCCGAGCGGGCGCAGCGCGTGCTCCAGCAGGTCCGTCGCGGTGAGCGCGTCGTGCACGGTGGGCCCGGCGGCGGCCGTCGGCAGATGCGGCATCGTCCAGATCCACATCAGCGAGCGCAGTGCCGACTCGCCGCGCAGGGCGGCCGAGAGACGTCCGTCGCGGGCGAGTACGGCCAGTTCGTACAGGGCGTCGCCGAAGTCCTCGGGCGAGTCCGGGTCGAGGAAGGAGAGCAGGAAGCGTTCGTAGATCTCGGAGAAGCGGCGCAGGGCGCGGCCCAGTGGTGGCCGCGCGCGTCCTGGCCGTGGCCCCCAGGTCGGTACGCGGGTGTGCCGGTAGACGTTGGGCGGCAGCTCCCAGGTCACGGGTTCGCGGCCGCTGCCGGTGAGCGAGACGATGTGGAAGTCGACCTCCGGCATGCCCTTGACCAGTTGGTCGCACCAGGTGCTGACCCCGCCGTGGACATGTGGATAGGTGCCTTCGGTGAGCATGGTGACATGACGGCCTGTGCGCATCATGCGTGGTTCCCCCCTGGGACTGTTTCCTGCGGAGAGCCCCCCGGCCCCCCGTTGCACGGCTCGCGAGCGCACCCCGGCCGCGTGGGACCGGGGTGCGCGTCGCGAGCCGCGGAACTGCCGTGCTTACGCGGGCAGGTTCAGCTTGACCGCGGACTGAAGGAGCTCCGGCTTGGTCCAGTCGTTGCGCTGTCCCGCGTAGGGCGTACCGAACGCGGTGGTGCCGACCAGGAGCTGCTTCGTGGTTCCCTCCGGCACGGTCACCGGGATCATGGT
This sequence comes from Streptomyces sp. NPDC002742, assembly GCF_042888885.1. NCBI lineage: Bacteria > Bacillati > Actinomycetota > Actinomycetes > Kitasatosporales > Streptomycetaceae > Streptomyces > Streptomyces sp. NPDC002742. The sequence continues at coordinate 23,282 of NZ_JBIAQF010000046.1, read as the reverse complement.
CCCGGACGGGGCGGTGACGGTGACGGTGTTGCCGACGCGGTAGGCCGTGACCTTTCCGCTCGCGAGGGCCGTCTGCCAGGCGGTACGGCGCTGCATCTCGGTGCCGATCGCGCTCTGCCGGGGGTTCTGCAGCGGGGTGTTGTCCGCGTAGAGGGCCCGGTAGTCGGAGAGCACCTTGTCCAGGACCGGGTACAGGATGCGGTCCTCGGCCAGGTTGGACTGGTGGACGTAGTGCGGGCGCGGGTCGTTGCCGATGGCGTGACCGAGCGCGTTGCGCGCCTCCAGCGGCACGATGTAGTCGGCGTAGCCGGTGGCCGTGTTCAGCGGGGCCGGCAGGCAGGTGGACGTGGCGTTGTTCTCGCAGAGGCCGCTGCCGCCGTCGGCCTTCGAGGTGTAGATGTAGTTGTACTCGTCGGCCATCTCCTCGGCCTTGCCGGCGTTGTAGTAGACGTTCATCGGGTAGCGGGGGACGGTCATCACACCGTTGCCGACCGAACGCTGCTCGGGTTCACGGGAGTTGTCGGACCCGGTCCACTTGACGCCGTTCGCGGAGAGGGCGCGCGCGAGGTTCGGGTTGTCGTCGGGCTGCTGGGGCAGCGTCTTGAGCCCCGAGTGCTCCCCGGTCACCAGCTCGGTGCGGTCGGTGGAGAGGCCGTGGGAGGCCGCCCAGTTGTTGTTGTCGGCGATCTCCCCGGAGATGTCGGACCGGCTCACGTACTTCGTCGAGCCGTCGGCGTTCTTCGAGCAGGTCCAGGGGACGGTCGTGGTGTCCTGGACGCAGCCGAGGAACAGGTGCGTGTAGGTGTGGTTCATCCAGCGGAACTTGGCCTTGTCGGCGAGCAGCCGGTCCGTGAGGGCGTCCGTGCCGCCGTTCTCGGCCTTCCACTCCTCGCCCGCGCCCGCGTTGAAGACCATGTCGAGCGTGAACCCGTGGTCGGCCTCCCACTGGGCGGCGTAGGCGGCGTCGTCCGCGGTCATCCGGATCGGCGTGGTGGTGTCCTCGCCGTTGCTGCCCGCGCAGTCGATGTCACCGGGCGTGCAGTTGAGCTGGGAGTCCCAGCGGGCGTCCGGCGCGAAGACGTCGTCGACGTGGACGGAGAAGTAGTTCCTGCTCTGTCCGAGGTGCACGCCCTGGGTGAGCCATTCGACGATGCCGCGCGCCAGGACCTTGAACTGCTTCTGGTACTGGTTGTACGCGAAGGTGATCACGAGTTCGTTGCGCCCGTCGTGGGCGTACTGCCCGAGCATCGAACCGCCGGTGGGGGCGTCCAGGTAGCTGGTGAACCCGCCCCTCGGGTGGGCCGCGTAGCCGTAGGTCTCCTGGACGGCCGGGTCGTTGTCCTCGAAGGTCAGCGGTCCGTCGAGGTAGCGGAACGGGCCGGCCGTGCCCGCCGCGGTGATCTGGGTGCGTGCGCCGTCCAGCACACCGGACCAGCCGCCGTTCTGGTCGGTGTAGTCGAGACCGACCTCGGGGTGTGCCCAGGTGTAGGCGTCCACCTGGGGAATGCCGAACGTCTTCTCGTACGTCTCCAGTGCGGTCTGTTCGGCCGAACCCGGGCCGAACGGCGCCTCGTTCGGCAGGACTACGCCCTGGTACTTGGCGCGCGGGGCGCCGTTGACGGTGTCGCTCAGGAACGTCGCGCTGATGGTCGGTCGGCTCGCGTCACCCAGATTGACGGTGGTGTACGGGACACCGGAGTTCTTCAGCTCCGCGGTGATCGCCCCGACCTGGCCCGCGCCGTTGTCGACGACCAGGACCTTCAGATCGATCCGCGGCGTGGCCGCCGCGGACGCGCCGGGTGCCCCCACTCCCAGCGCCAGGAGTCCGGCGGCCCCCAGGACGGCGGCCGTCCCTCTCCACCGATGCAGACTCTGTGCCATATGTTGCGCCTCCCCCTCGAAGATCCCCCACGGGTGGAAACCATGGGGAATCTGTGGAAATCGTGCAAAGCGGTGGGCGGTATGCCCACTGGAACACGATGAGTGTGTCTCAGGTCACCAGGAGTGAGGGGCGGGAATGCAGCACGGCGCCACTTGTGGGTGAACGTCCGTAGAAATGAGCGAAACCCGACCCCGAGCGTAGGCTCGTTCCGGGTACTCGCCCGCCCCCTCAGGGGCCCCGGCAAGGACCGCCCCCGAGGACGGATCTAGGGTCAGCCGTCGGGCCCGGTCGACCCACCCCTTCTCGGCCACACACGAACTTTCAATGGAAGCGGAGATCTCACCACCGTGACTGCTCTCACTCTCAGCACCGCCGCAGCGTCCGGTCTGCGGGCCGACGCGATCGTCGTCGGTGTCGCGAAGGGCCCCAAGGGCCCGGTCGTCGCACCGGGCGCCGAGGCCGTGGACAAGGCGTACGACGGCGGGCTCGCCGGAATCCTGGAGACGCTCGGCGCCTCCGGTTCCGAGGGCGAGCTGACCAAGCTGCCCGCGCCGTCCGGATTCAAGGCCCCCGTCGTGGTGGCCGTCGGCCTGGGAGCGGTCCCCGAGGAGGACGCCGGCTTCGACGCCGAGGTGCTGCGCCGCGCGGCCGGTGTCGCCGCCCGCGCGCTCGCCGGAGCCAAGAAGGCCGCCTTCGCGCTGCCGATCCAGGACGCCGCCGACGCCGGTGCCGTCGCCGAGGGCGCCCGCCTGGGCGCGTACGGCTTCGACGCCTACAAGGAGGCCGGCCGGGGCGACGCGGCCAGGAGCGGCAAGGGTCCGCTCGGCGAGGTGACGCTGCTCGGCGGCAAGCCCAGGGACGCGGCCTACAAGGCGGCCATCGCGCGCGCCACCGCCGTGACCGAGGAGCTCAACCGCGCCCGCGACCTCGTCAACACCCCGCCGAACGACCTCAACCCGGAGTCCTTCGCCGCGGTCGCCACCGCGGCCGGCAAGGAGCACGGCATCAAGGTGACGGTGCTCGACGAGAAGGCCCTGGCGAAGGGCGGCTACGGCGGCATCCTCGGCGTCGGCGCGGGAGCGGTCGCCGGTCCCCGCCTGGTCAAGCTGTCGTACACCTCCGCCAAGGCGACCAAGCACCTCGCGTTCGTCGGCAAGGGCATCACCTACGACTCGGGCGGCATCTCGCTGAAGCCCGCCGGGCACAACGAGACGATGAAGTGCGACATGGCGGGCGCCGCCGCGGTCTTCGCCGCCGTCGTCACCGCCGCGCGCCTCGGCCTGGAGGTCAACGTCACCGGCTGGCTCGCCCTCGCCGAGAACATGCCGTCCGGCTCCGCCACCCGTCCGGGTGACGTGCTGCGCATGTACAGCGGCAGGACCGTCGAGGTCCTCAACACCGACGCCGAGGGCCGCCTCGTCCTCGCGGACGCGCTGTGGAAGGCCTCGGAGGAGAAGCCGGACGCGATCGTCGACGTGGCGACCCTGACCGGCGCGATGGTCATGGCGCTGGGCAACCGCACCTTCGGCGTGATGGCCAACGACGACGCGTTCCGTGCCTCGATCGTCGAGGCCGCAGAGGAGGTCGGCGAGGAGTCCTGGCCGATGCCGCTGCCCGAGCACCTGCGCAAGGGCATGGACTCCCCCACCGCCGACATGGCCAACATGGGCGAGCGCATGGGCGGCGGCCTGGTCGCCGGTCTGTTCCTGCGCGAGTTCGTGGGCGAGGGCATCACCTGGGCGCACCTGGACATCGCGGGCCCCGCGTTCAACGAGGCCGGCCCGTTCGGCTACACCCCCAAGGGCGGTACCGGTTCCGCGGTCCGCACGCTGGTCCGTCTCGCCGAGCTGACGGCGGCCGGCGACCTGGGCTGAGCCTTCGTACGGCGAGCGGCCCCGGGCGTTGACTCGCCCGGGGCCGCTCGTATGGCCGTACGGAGGTTTCGCCCTCGACGAAATCCGCGGGTTCACCCGGCTCCGCACCCCGTCGACGTGATGGATCAGACGTCCCACACACCGGCCCGGCGTCTCGCTCGCCCTCGACAAGTGCAAAGATGGGTTCTCGGCAGGACAGGGCCCCCACCACAGGGCCGTAGAAAGAGCGGCCGGACACCAGCCGACCGACCGGTCAACCACCCGCAAGGGACAACGGTGCCCGGCGTTACGGCGCACATGCATGGAGGACGTGACGTGGCGAACGACGCCAGCACCGTTTTCGACCTAGTGATCCTCGGCGGCGGTAGCGGCGGTTACGCCGCGGCGCTGCGCGGAGCGCAGCTGGGCCTGGACGTCGCCCTGATCGAGAAGGACAAGGTCGGCGGTACCTGCCTGCACCGTGGGTGCATCCCCACGAAGGCCCTGCTGCACGCGGGCGAGATCGCCGACCAGGCCCGCGAGAGCGAGCAGTTCGGCGTCAAGGCCACCTTCGAGGGCATCGACGTACCCGCCGTCCACAAGTACAAGGACGGTGTCGTCTCGGGCCTGTACAAGGGTCTGCAGGGTCTCATCGCGTCCCGCAAGGTGACGTACATCGAGGGTGAGGGCCGTCTGTCCTCCCCGACCTCCGTCGACGTGAACGGGCAGCGGATCCAGGGCCGCCACGTGCTCCTCGCGACCGGCTCCGTACCGAAGTCGCTGCCGGGCCTGGAGATCGACGGCAACCGCATCATCTCCTCGGACCACGCGCTCGTCCTGGACCGCGTCCCGCAGTCCGCGATCATCCTGGGCGGCGGTGTCATCGGCGTGGAGTTCGCCTCCGCGTGGAAGTCCTTCGGCGCCGAAGTGACGATCGTCGAGGGTCTCAAGCACCTCGCGCCCCTCGAGGACGAGAACTCCTCCAAGCTTCTTGAGCGCGCGTTCCGCAAGCGCGGCATCAAGTTCAACCTGGGCACCTTCTTCTCGAAGGCCGAGTACACCCAGAACGGCGTCAAGGTCACCCTCGCCGACGGCAAGGAGTTCGAAGCCGAGCTGCTGCTCGTCGCCGTCGGCCGCGGCCCGGTCTCGGCCGGTCTCGGCTACGAGGAGCAGGGCGTCGCGATGGACCGCGGCTACGTCCTGGTCGACGAGTACATGCGCACGAACGTGCCGACCGTCTCCGCCGTCGGCGACCTCGTCCCGACGCTCCAGCTCGCGCACGTCGGCTTCGCCGAGGGCATGCTGGTCGCCGAGCGGCTGGCCGGTCTGAAGACCGTCCCGATCGACTACGACGGTGTCCCCCGCGTGACGTACTGCCACCCCGAGGTCGCCTCCGTGGGTATCACCGAGGCCAAGGCCAAGGAGATCTACGGTGCGGACAAGGTCGTCGCCCTGAAGTACAGCCTGGCGGGCAACGGCAAGAGCAAGATCCTCAACACCTCGGGCGAGATCAAGCTCGTCCAGGTGAAGGACGGTGCCGTGGTCGGCGTCCACATGGTCGGCGACCGCATGGGCGAGCAGGTCGGCGAAGCCCAGCTCATCTACAACTGGGAAGCGCTGCCCGCCGAGGTCGCTCAGCTCATCCACGCCCACCCGACGCAGAACGAGGCGCTCGGCGAGGCCCACCTCGCCCTCGCGGGCAAGCCGCTGCACGCGCACGACTGATCAGCCCCGGCCGGGTCCGCCCGGCCGCCGGCCGTACCCAGTCCCCGCGTCGAGCAGGGCGCGACGACGACCACAGACTTCCGCACCTTCCCCTAGCTCTCGATTCCGATCGAGAGCTAGGGGAACCCCAATAAGGAGCAACAGAAACCATGCCGGTTTCCGTAACCCTTCCGGCACTCGGTGAGAGCGTCACCGAGGGCACTGTCACCCGCTGGCTGAAGGCCGAGGGCGAGCGCGTCGAGGCCGACGAGCCGCTGCTGGAGGTGTCGACGGACAAGGTCGACACCGAGATCCCCTCCCCCGCCGCCGGCATCCTGGCGTCCATCAAGGTCGCCGAGGACGAGACCGTCGAGGTCGGCGCCGAGCTGGCCGTCATCGACGACGGCACGGGCGCGCCCGCCGCCGCCCCGGCTCCCGCCGCCGCCGAGGCCCCTGCCCCGGCCGCCCCCGCCCCGGTCGCCGAGGCCCCCGCGGCCCCCGCCCCGGTCGCCGAGGCCCCCGCGGCCCCGGCCCCGGTCGCCGCCCCCGCCGCTCCGGCCGGTGGCGCCTCCGGTACCGACGTCGTGCTGCCCGCGCTGGGCGAGTCGGTCACCGAGGGCACCGTCACCCGCTGGCTGAAGGAGGTCGGCGAGGAGGTCGCGGAGGACGAGCCGCTGCTCGAGGTCTCCACGGACAAGGTCGACACCGAGATCCCCGCGCCGGTCGCCGGCGTGCTGCTGGAGATCGTCGTCGGCGAGGACGAGACCGCGGAGGTCGGCGCCAGGCTGGCCGTCATCGGCGCACCGGGTGCGGCTCCCGCCGCCGCCGCGCCGGCCGCCCCCGCCGCTCCCGCCCCGGCTCCGGCCGCCCCCGCCGCTCCCGCCCCGGCCCCGGCCCCGGCCCCTGCTGCTCCGGCCGCCCCGGCCGCCGCCGCCCCGGCTCCGGTCCAGCCGGCCGCTCCGGTCGCACCCGCCGCCCCGGCCCCCGCGCCGGTCGCCGCGCCCGCTCCCGTCGCCCCGGCCCCCGCGCCCGCCGCCACCGCCGGTGACGACGGCGCGTACGTGACCCCGCTGGTGCGCAAGCTCGCCGCCGAGAACGGCGTCGACCTGGCCGCCGTCAAGGGCACCGGCGTCGGCGGTCGTATCCGCAAGCAGGACGTCATCGCCGCCGCCGAGGCCGCGAAGGCCGCCGCGGCCCCGGCTCCGGCCGCCGCCGCCCCGGCCGCCGCCGCCAAGAAGGCGCCGGTCCTGGAGGCCTCCCCGCTGCGCGGCCAGACCGTCAAGATGACCCGCATCCGCAAGGTCATCGGCGACAACATGGTGAAGGCCCTGCACGAGCAGGCGCAGCTGTCCTCGGTCGTCGAGGTCGACATCACCAAGCTGATGAGGCTCCGCGCGCAGGCGAAGGACTCCTTCGCGGCCCGCGAGGGCGTCAAGCTCTCCCCGATGCCGTTCTTCGTGAAGGCGGCGGCCCAGGCGCTGAAGGCCCACCCGGCCGTCAACGCCCGGATCAACGTGGACGAGGGCACGATCACCTACTTCGACACCGAGAACATCGGTATCGCGGTGGACTCGGAGAAGGGCCTGATGACCCCGGTCATCAAGCGCGCGGGCGACCTGAACATCGCCGGCATCTCGAAGGCGACCGCCGATCTGGCGGGCAAGGTCCGGGCGAACAAGATCACCCCGGACGAGCTGTCCGGCGCGACCTTCACCATCTCCAACACCGGCTCGCGCGGCGCGCTCTTCGACACGATCATCGTGCCGCCGAACCAGGTCGCGATCCTGGGCATCGGCGCCACGGTCAAGCGTCCGGCCGTCATCGAGACGGAAGAGGGCACCGTCATCGGCGTCCGCGACATGACCTACCTGACGCTCTCCTACGACCACCGTCTGGTGGACGGCGCCGACGCGGCCCGTTACCTGACCGCGGTCAAGGCGATCCTGGAGGCGGGCGAGTTCGAGGTCGAGCTCGGCCTGTAACCAGCACCGCTCGCACGCTGACACGGCACCCCCGTCCGGACCTCCGGGCGGGGGTGCCGTGTTTGTGCGCGGGCCGGGTTCCCGTGGCCGCCGTTCTTCCGCCGGACCCCGGGTTCGGCGGTCACATCGACGGCACGAATCCGGACTTCACCCGGTACGAGCCCGTACGGACGGGAACACTCTGACAGCGTGTAAGTCTCGTCTCACCTGCGGGAAAGCGCCGCCATGCACCCCTCACCGACCAGGGCGCGGCCTTATTGTCTAAAGGTCAAACGCCCTCGGGGTCCCGCCACCCCTCCCAAAGGAGCCTTCATGACCGCGCCCGTCGTCCACTCGCTGCGCGAACAGATCCGCGAGCACATCGTGGAGGGGATCGTCAGCGGGCGCTGGAAGCCGGGCGAGCGGATCGTGGAGCGACGGATCGCCACCGAGCTGGAGGTCAGCCAGACCCCGGTCAGGGAGGCGCTGCGCGAGCTGGAGTCGCTGCGGCTGATCGAGTCGGCGCCGAACAAGGGCGTCCGGGTGCGGAATCTGACGGCCGCCGACCTGGAGGAGAGCTACCCCGTACGAGCCGGCCTGGAGGCCATCGCGGCGGAGCTGGCCGCCGGCAGGCTGGCGGAGGACTGCTCGACCCTTGAACCCCATGTGACCGCGCTGTACGAGGCCGACCGGCTGGCCGACGGGACCGGCCAGGTGCGGCACACCGTGGGGTTCCACCGCGAGCTGGTCCGGGCGGCCGGGAACTCCGTCCTCCTGCACACCTGGGAGGGCCTGGGCATCGAGGTCTTCACGGCCCTGTCCATCCGCTGGCTCGGGACCGTGCAGCAGTCGTACGCGGAGGAACACGAGGCCCTCGTGGACGCCTTCCGGCGGCGCGACCCGCTGATCGCCGACCTCGTGAAGGCCCATGTCCTCGGGTGCGCCCCGCGCCCGTGAGGGACGGTCGGGCGAACCGGGCGCAGCGGAGCACACCCGCGCTCAGGCGTGCTCCCACCTGCGAGAACCTCCGATTTTCACGGCACGCCGTGCCTGGCTCCAAGGCACCCCGTGCCGACTTTCCGATCTGAAGAGGATTTCCCTCGGAATCCTTTGATCGATCATCGATCAGGGGGTTACAGTCCTCGACGGGCTCCTACAAGAGCCCACCGCCCTGTCCTGCCATAGACCAAGGGCACCCCCGAACACCCCTTGCCGACGAGGGAACCCCCCTCCGCATCCGGAAGGCGGCGCAATGACCGACCCCACCGCAATCCAGCCGAGCGAGCTCGACCAGCTCCCGGACCGCGACCCCGAGGAGACCGCCGAATGGCAGGCCTCCCTGGACGCCGTCACCCAGGCGGCCGGGCCGCACCGTGCCGCGTACCTGATGCGCCGCACGCTGGAGCGCGCCGAGGGCAACGGTCTCGCGCTGCCCAAGCTGCTCGAGACCGACTACGTCAACACCATCCCCACCTCCGCCGAGCCCGCCGTTGACGGCGACGAGGCGATGGAAGCCAGGATCACCGCGTGGAACCGCTGGAACGCGGCCGCGATGGTGACCCGGGGCGCGAAGCACGGCGTCGGTGGCCACATCGCCACCTTCGCCTCCGCGGCCTGGCTCTACGAGACCGGCTTCAACCACTTCTTCAAGGGCAAGGAGGGTGACGGGTCCGGCGACCAGCTCTACATCCAGGGCCACGCCTCCCCCGGCATCTACGCCCGCGCCTTCCTCGACGGACGCCTGAGCGAGCAGCACCTGGACAACTTCCGCCAGGAGTCGGGCGGCAACGGCCTCCCGTCGTACCCGCACCCGCGCCGACTGCCCTGGCTGTGGGAGTTCCCGACCGTCTCCATGGGCCTCGGCCCGCTGTCGGCGATCTACCAGGCCCGCTTCAACCGCTACCTCACCAACCGCGCCGTCAAGGACGTCTCCGCGTCCCACGTGTGGGCGTTCCTCGGTGACGGCGAGATGGACGAGCCGGAGTCGACGGCGGCACTCGCGCTCGCCGCCCGCGAGGGTCTGGACAACCTGACCTTCGTCATCAACTGCAACCTGCAGCGCCTCGACGGCCCGGTCCGCGCGAACTTCAAGATCGTGCAGGAGCTGGAGGCGCAGTTCCGCGGCGCCGGCTGGAACGTCGTGAAGTCGCTGTGGGGCTCGGCCTGGGACGAGCTGTTCCAGCTCGACACCACGGGCGCGCTCGTCCGCCGCCTGCGCCAGGTACCCGACGCCCAGGTGCAGACGTACCAGACCCGCGACGCCGCCTACATCCGCCAGGACTTCTTCGGCGCCGACCCGGCGCTCGTCGAGATGGCGAAGCTGCTGAGCGACGACAAGATCTTCGAGTGCTTCCACCTCTCGCGCGGCGGTCACGAGGCCCGCAAGGTGTACGCGGCCTACCGCGCGGCCCTCGCCCACAAGGGCGCGCCGACGGTGATCCTGGCCCAGACGGTCAAGGGTCACACCCTCGGTCCGGGCTTCGCGTCGAAGAACGCCAACCACCAGATGAAGAAGCTGTCCACGGACGAGTTCAAGCAGATGCGTGATCTGCTCGAACTGCCCATCTCCGACAGCCAGTTCGTCGACGGTGTGGTGCCCTACGGCCACCCGGGCGCCGACTCCCCCGAGGTCCGTTACCTCCAGGAGCGCCGCGCGGCCCTCGGCGGCCCGGCCCCGGCCCGCCGCACCCACGCGCTGGCCCCGCTGCCGGCCCCCGCCGACAAGACGTTCGCGTCCTTCGACAAGGGCTCCGGCACGCAGAACCTGGCGACGACGATGGCGTTCGTCCGGCTGGTCAAGGACCTGGTCCGCGACAAGCAGACCGGCCGCCGCTGGGTGCCGATCGTCCCGGACGAGGCCCGTACCTTCGGTATGGAGTCGCTCTTCCCGTCGCTGGGCATCTACTCGCCCAAGGGCCAGACGTACGAGCCGGTCGACCGCGACCAGCTGATGTACTACAAGGAGGCCAAGGACGGCCAGATCCTCAACGAGGGGATCACCGAGGCCGGTTCCATGGCGGACTTCATCGCCGCGTCCACCGCGTACTCCACGCACGGTGAGGCGATGATCCCCTTCTACATCTTCTACTCGATGTTCGGCTGGCAGCGCACGGCCGACCAGATGTGGCAGCTCGGCGACCAGCTCGGCCGCGGCTTCCTGGTCGGTGCCACGGCGGGCCGTACGACCCTGACGGGTGAGGGCCTGCAGCACGCGGACGGCCACTCCCCCGTCATCGCGGCGACGAACCCGGCGGCGCTGTCCTACGACCCGGCGTTCGCGTACGAGATCGCGGCGATCGTCAAGGACGGTCTGCGCCGGATGTACGGCGAGGCGGCCCCGGGCGAGGACCAGGACGTCTTCTACTACCTGACCGTCTACAACGAGCCGATGCCGCAGCCCGCCAAGCCGGCCGGTGTCGACGAGGGCATCCTCAAGGGCCTGTACCGCTTCAACACGGCGGAGTCGGCGGGCCTGGACGTGGCCGCGGCGAACCCCCCGCGCATCCAGCTGCTCGGCTCCGGTACGGCCATCCACTGGACCCTGGAGGCCCAGCGGCTGCTCGCGGAGGAGTGGGGGGTGGCCGCCGACGTGTGGTCCGCGACCTCGTGGACCGAGCTGCGCCGTGACGCCCTGGAGGCCGACGCGGCCCTGCTGCGCGGCGAGGAGCGGGTGCCGTTCGTCCGCCAGGCGCTGCAGGGCGCCGAGGGCCCGGTGCTCGCTGTCTCCGACTACATGCGCCAGGTCCCGGACCAGATCGCGCAGTGGGTCGAGCAGGACTGGTCCTCGCTCGGCGCCGACGGCTTCGGTCTCTCGGACACCCGCGCGGCGGCCCGCCGCCACTTCGGCGTGGACGCGCAGTCGATCGTCGTCGCGGCGCTGGCGCAGCTCGCCCGCCGCGGTGAGGTCAAGGCGTCCGCGGTGAAGGAGGCCCGGGAGCGCTACGGCCTGTAGCACCCGGAGCGGAACGCGGAGAAGGGGTACGGCGGTCGCCGTACCCCTTCTCGGTCTTTCCCGGCGGCCGTGCGCGACGGTCTCGCGGGGTCGGCCGCCCGTCCCCGCGTTGTCAGTGGTGCCCGGCATGATGAACCCATGCGTGCCGCTCGCCTGATCAAGATGGTGCTGCTGCTCCAGGCCCGCGCGTCGATGACCGCCGCCGAGCTGGCGCGGGAGCTGGAGGTGTCCGAGCGCACGATCACGCGGGACGCGCAGGCGCTGTCGGAGGCGGGGGTCCCGGTGTACGCGGACCGGGGGCGGACCGGCGGCTACCGCCTGGTCGGCGGGTACCGGACGCGGCTGACGGGACTGGCGCGGAGCGAGGCGGAGGCGCTCTTCCTGAGCGGGGTGCCGGGGGCGCTGCGCGAGATGGGGCTCGAGGACACCGCGTCGGCGGCCCGGCTGAAGGTGTCCGCGGCGCTGCTGCCCTCCGTGCGGGACGCCTCACGCACGGCGGCGCAGCGGTTCCATCTGGACGCGCCCGCCTGGTTCAGCGAGCCGCGGACGCCGGAGCTGCTGCCCTCGGTCGCGGACGCGGTGTGGGACGACCGCCCGGTCCTCGCGCGCTACCGGCGGGGCGGGTCGGAGGTGGAGCGGACACTCGAACCGTACGGGCTCGTCCTGAAGGCGGGCGTCTGGTACCTGTGTGCGCGGGTCGCGGACGCGGAGGCCTTCCGGGTGTACCGGATCGACCGGTTCACCGCCGTCGACCTCGGTGCGGAGCGGTTCCGCCGGGACGACGGGTTCGACCTGCCCGCGTTCTGGGAGGAACGGGCCGAGGAGTTCGCCCGGTCCGTCCTGCGGTCCGAGGTCGTCGTACGGCTGTCCCCGGAGGGCGTACGCCAGCTGCCGTACGCCCTTGATCCCGTGTCCGCGAAGGAGGCGCTCGGCACGTCCGGCGCTCCCGACGGACAGGGCCGGCTGACCCTCAGGCTCCCGGTCGAGTCGGAGGAGGTCGCGCGCATACAGCTGCGGGGGCTGGGGCCGGAGGTGGAGGTGCTCGCTCCGGCGGCCCTGCGGGAGCGCTGCGCCGAGGACGCGGCCCGTTCGGCGGCGCACTACCGGTGATTCGCGGGCCCTGTGGGGCCCCTTCCCGCCACCCGATTGAAATGCGTACGAACCAGCCGGTTTTACCTTGGGCATGTGCATGCATAACAATCTGCGCCACTCCGCGTGCGTCCCTCCCTTCCAGGCCCGATGCTGGACCCGTGATGGACGAGACGGAGTTCTGGCAGCTGGTGGACACGACCCGCGAGACTGCCGAGGGCGACCCCGAGGAACAGGCCGATCTGCTCGTCGAGCGGCTCGTCCAGCTCGACCCGGACTCCGTCCTGGACTTCGCCCGGCACTTCGAGTCCCGCTACAACCGCGCGTACCGCTGGGATCTGTGGGGCGCGGCCTGGGTGCTGCTCGACGGGGCCAGTGACGACGCCTTCGACTTCTTCCGGTGCTGGCTGATCGGCCAGGGCCGGGAGGTCTTCGAGGGCGCCATGCACGACCCCGACACGCTCGCCGAGCTCCTGGAGGATTTCGACGAGGAGATCGACGGTGACGGCGAGGAGCTGGGCTACGCGGCCGACGAGGCCTACGAGCAGCTGACCGGTGCGGTCGCGCCCGCCCTGGGCATCCCGGCCGCGGCCGCGGAGCCCGAGGGCACCCCGCTCGAATTCGAGAACGAGTCCGTCATCGCGGAGCGCTACCCCAAGCTGTGGGAGCGGTTCAGGGAGGACTGACGGGACCGACGGGGACCGGCGGGACCAGCTCCGGGCCTGGCGGAACCAGCTGCCGGACCGGCGGAACCGACTGCGGGCCTGACGGGACCAGCGTCTCAGGCGTCGCCGGCCCGCTTTCGGACAGTGGTCCGTCGGCGTCAGGCCGTGGTCCGCCGGCGCTGGGCCGCGGGTCCTCGGCCGGCGAGGTCCGAGGGGATGTACGCCCGCGGCTGTTCGGCACGCACCGTGTGACGCATCGGGGCCGCGTTGGCCTGGTCCAGCGCGGACTCCGTGACCGCCGCCGGGCCCAGCACGACCGTCGCCACCGCGCAGACCACCGCCCACGGACCGCGCGCGGTCTTCACCCAGCCGCCGGCCGGTTCCGCGTTCCCCGCGTCCCGCCCGCCGGCGATGTACCCCTCCGCGCGCCCCGGGTGCGCCCCGCTCCCCGCGCGGCGCGCGGGCTCCGTCCGACTGGTCCTCATGATCCCCACCTCCGGTCAGTGCGTACTTCGACCGTAGGACGCACGGCTCTGGGGACTCTGTGAGCGGCCGGGGACGTACCTGTGACTGCCGGCGCGGGGCCGGGCCGAGCGGTCAGCGGCCCTGGTAGCGGGCCGCCAGGGCGCGGATCTCGGGGAGGCGGGCCGTGATGGCCGCGCCGGGGCAGCTGGTCATGAAGGCGGCGTTGTGGCCGGAGACGGTGGAGAGCACGGCGGAGGTGCCCGACGTGTAACGGCTGAGGCTGTTGCTGGAGACGAGGCGGACCGTGCCCCGGGGGTCGACACCGGCGAGCCCGAGTTTCCAGGCCGTGAGGCGGGCGATCGCGTCGGTCATGGCCCTGGGCACCGGTGCTCCCGCCGTGAAGGTGCCGATCGCGGCGATCCCGGCGGAGCGATGGTTGAAGCCCTGCGTATGCGCCCCGGTGACGGGCCGGTCGACGCCGCCCGCGCGGCCCTCGTAGATCGTGCCGCAGCGGTCGACGAGGAAGTTGTAGCCGATGTCGTCCCACTGTTTGGCTCCGGTCTGGCCCGCGTAGACGTCGCGGATGATGCGGGGCACGTCGGCGCAGTCGTAGCCGTTCGGCGAGTCGGTGTGGTGGATGAAGACCGCGACGACACGGTCGTCGTAGCGGGGCGGTGGCTGTTTGCTCGTGGTCGCGGCGTCGAGCCACTTCGAGCGCGGCACGATGGGCGGCCGGGCGACGGGGCGGGGCACGGTGAGCCGGGCCGCGACCGGGGGCGGGGTCGGTGCGGACGGGCGGGCCGCCGTGCGGTCCACCCCGGCCGCGCACATCACCAGCGCCGCGAGGGCGAGCAGGCCGGGTACGCACCCGAGGAGGATGAGAACGGGTCTCGGCGGCCCCACCTGCGCACGCCGGCGCACGGCGGACGGCACCGGGGCGCGGGGCGCTCGCCCCGCTCCTGTCTGATCCTCGCGGGCCCGGGGCGCCGGACGTCCGTGGCGCCCATGACGCACGGGACGGGGCGCTTGCTCCCCGCTCCGTATTCGAGGCCCCCGCGGCTTCCGGAAGACACGCATGGAGCCACCCTGACCCGGATCCGCGCGGGCCGCGATGTGTGGTGTGCCACCTGGTGGAACCATCGGACGTGCCCGGGACGTTTCTACAGGTCCACGGGTGTGTGGCCGTTTCCGCGGCACCGGACGCGCGTGGCTGATCACTGGGCCCGCCCGACGCGTACTAAGGGGCCCTAGAGAAAGGCGGCTCCGTGGACGTGCTCGACCTCCTGCTGATGCTGGTGATCCTGGTCTACGCGGCGTCCGGGTACCGCCGCGGCCTGGTGGCCGGATGCGTCTCGCTGGCCGGTTTCGTGGGCGGCGCCGTCATCGGCGTATGGGTGCTGCCCTGGATCATGGAGCTGGTCACGGCGGGGACGCCGACGGCGACGGTGACGGCGGTGCTCACGGTGCTGGTGCCCGCCGTGGTGGGTCACGAGCTGGCCGGGCGGCTGGCGCTGAAGCTGCGCCGCGAGCTGGACCAGGGGCCGTTGCGGGTGGCCGACGGTATCGGCGGGGCCGCGGCGAACACGCTGGCCGTGCTGCTGGTGGCCTGGGTGGCGGCGAGCGTCCTCGGCGCGTCCTCGTCGACGGTGGTGACACAGTCGATCCGCAACTCGGCACTGCTCGGCGCCGTTCAGAAGACGATGCCGGAGACCACGCCGACCTGGTTCTCGCGCGCGACCTCGGCGCTCACGGAGGCGGGCTTCCCGCAGGTCTTCAACCCGTTCGAGAACGAACCGACGGCCGGTGTCGCCAAGCCCTCCGGGGACAGTGTGACGCCGTCCGCGACGAGCTCCGCGAAACTGAGCACCGTGAAGATCGAGGGCGTCTCGGGCAACCAGGGCCGGGAGGGCAGCGGCTTCGTCTACGCCTCCCGGCACGTGATGACCAACGCGCACGTGGTGGCGGGCATCGACCGGCCGACCGTGCGGGTGGGCGGGGTCGGCCGCGCCTACCAGGCGCGGGTGGTGCTCTTCGATCCGCAGAAGGACGTCGCCGTCCTGTACGTGCCGGGTCTGCGGGCCTCCGTCATCCCCTTCGACGGGGTCGCCTCGCGCGGCGACTCCGCGGTGGTGGCGGGCTACCCGCAGGACGGCGGCCTCGACCTCCAGGCGGCCACGGTCGCGAACCGCATCAACGCCACGGGGCAGAACATCTACAGCTCCGGCACGGTCACCCGCGAGATCTACTCGATCCGCTCGACCGTCCGTCCGGGCAACTCCGGCGGTCCCCTCCTCACCACCGACGGCAAGGTGTACGGCGTGGTCTTCGCCCGTTCGACCTCGGACAGCGAGACGGGGTACGTCCTGACGGCGCACGAGGTCGCGGGCGACGCCAAGAAGGCCGCACACGCCACGGCCCGCGTGGACACGGGCGCCCTCGTCACCTCCTGACCGTCGTCACCTCCCGACCCCCGGCGCGTCCTGACCGTCGCCGCTTCCCGACCCCCGGCGCCTTTTGACCGTCGCCGCTTCCCGACCCCCGCCACCTCCCGACCCCCGCGCTCGCGTGGCACGCTTTGCCGCGTCGGCGAAACATGCCCTCCGCTCCTCTCCACGCGTACGCTTTCCCCGTGAGCAGCCAGCCGTCCTCCGCGCCCGAAGCCCCCGCGCTCTCGCTGACCGAGCGCCGCAAGGCGGCGACCCAGCTCGACATCGCGCGGGCGGCGGCGGAGCTCTTCACGGAGTACGGTCCGGACGGCACCACGGCGGAGGACATCGCCCGCCGGGCCGGGGTGGCCCTGCGCACCTTCTACCGCTACTTCCGCAACAAACAGGACGCCGTGGGCCCGCTGCTCGCCGCCGGAGGCGACCACTGGCGTGCGCTGCTCGCGGCGACGGAGCCGGGCACGACGCTGCCCGGGGCACTGGAGCGGGCGATCGGAAAGGCCCTGTCCGCCCGGGACCCGCACGCGGCCGAGAGACTGGAGCAGACCCGTACGCTGCTGCGGGCGGCCGTCGGCGATCCGGCGCTGCGCGCCGTCTGGTACCGGGTGAACCAGGAGTCGGAGGAGCACCTGATCCCGGTGGTCGCCCGGCTGGCGGGCACCGGCGCGGACCCGCTGGAGACCCGGCTGACCGCCGCCGCGGCCACGGACGCGATCCGGATCGCCCTGGAGACCTGGGCTGCCACGGACGCGGCGGCCGACGGACCGGGTTCACCCGCCGAGCTGGCGGTCCGCTGCCTGCGTCATCTCATGGGCGGCCCGCGCCCGGTGCCCGCCGACGGCGAGAACTGATCAGAGCGGACGCCCCATCAGGACGTCGTCCACGTACGCGCCGTCCAGCAGGAACTCCCCGGGCAGGATCCCCTCGACGACGAACCCCTCGGACTCGTACAGCGTGCGCGCGGGGGTGTTGTGGCCGAGCACGCGCAGCGTGATGCGCCGGGCGCCCTGGCGGCGGGCCTCCTCGCGGGCCGTCCGCAGCAGCGCGCGGCCCACCCCCGCGCCGCGCGCCTCGTCGGCGACGGCGAGTCCGAGGATCTGGCGTACGTGCGTGTTGGAGGCGAGCGAGGTCGGGAAGCCCAGCCGGATGTACCCCACCAGCCGGCCGTCGAGCTCGGCGACGAAATGGTCCCCGGGACCGAACCGCGCACTGTAGAAGGGTTCGTAAGGCGGCTGGGGGCGCGGCATGACGGCGTGCAGCGTGGACCAGGTGTCGCGGTCGAGCCGGCCGAGCGCGTCCTCGTCGTCGAGGGTGGCGGTGCGTATCCGCGGAGCAGCTGACATACCGGCAACTGTACGGGCGCCGCGCTGGGGCCCGTTCCGTGGAGTCCGCCGCGGCGCGGGCAGGATGGACCCATGAGCGACTCACCGCTGTCCCCGGGTTCCCGCATCGTGATCGCCGGCTCGTCCGGTCTGATCGGCTCCGCGCTGGCGCGCTCGCTGAGCGCCGAGGGGCACGAGGTGGTCCGGCTCGTGCGCCGTGAGCCGCGCTCGCCGGACGAGGTCCGATGGGATCCGCAGCGGCAGCGGATCGACGCGGTGGGGCTCATCGGGTGTGCCGCGGTGGTCAATCTGGCGGGGGCCCCGGTCGCGGGGCGGCCCTGGACGCGGGCGTACAAGCGGATGATCCGGGACAGCCGGGTGCTCGGGACGGCGACGCTCGCGGAGGCGGTGGCCTCGCTCGACGAACCGCCGCGGGTCTTCGTCAACGGGAGCGCGATCGGGTTCTACGGGGACACCGACGGCCGCGCGGTGGACGAGTCGGCACCGCCCGGGGACGGCTTCCTGCCCTCCGTCTGCGTGGAGTGGGAGGAGGCGACGGCTCCCGCGCAGGAGGCCGGGGTGCGCACGGTGCTGCCCAGGACCGGGCTCGTGGTGGCCCACGAGGGAGGGGCATGGGCCAGGCTGCTCCCGCTGTTCCGGGCGGGCCTCGGGGGGCGGATGGGGAACGGGCGCCAGTACTGGAGCTACATCGCGCTGCACGACGAGGTGGCCGCGATCCGGCATCTCATCGACACCCCCTCGCTGTCCGGTCCGGTGAACCTGACCGCTCCCGACCCGCTCACCAACGCCGAGATCACCGAGGCCATGGGCCGCGTCCTGCACCGCCCGACCCTCCTGACCGCCCCCGCCCCGCTCCTGCGCCTCGCCCTCGGCGACATGGCCGAGGACATCCTGGGCAGCCAACGCGTCCTGCCCACCCGCCTCCTGGAATCGGGCTTCACCTTCGCGTTCCCCTCGATCGAGGGAGCACTGCGAGCGGCCCAGGACTGACCGGGGCATCTCCGGGGCATCTCCGGGGGAGCCCTGGGGGAGCCCCGGGGCAGCTCTCCCCCTCCCCCGCGTGATCCGCTCCGGGGGATCCCGCCGCCTCCGGACGCACCCCGAACAGGTGACCGCCCCCAGCGAGCCCCCGCGCCACCGGGCGATCCGCGCCAAACGGGCCACCGCCCCCGGGCGGGCTCAACGTCCCCGGGCCGGCCACCACCCCCGGACGGGCCCACGGTCTCCGGGCGGACCCACCCTCCCCGGGCATCACCGCCCCGCGGGGCGCAGCCACCTGACCGGGTGCCGCCTCACCGGGTGCCGCCCGGCGAGGTCCGCACCGAACGGGTCACCGCCCCCGGGCGGACCCACCCTCCCCGGGCGTCGCCGCCCCGCGGGGCGCAGCCGCCTCACCGGGTGCCGCCCGGGGCGGACGTGCCGCCTCCGGCGGGTCCAACTGCCCACGCCGGGCGGGCACATGCACCCCCCGTGCCCCCGTGCACGGCCGTCGCGCCACTTCCCCCGGACGTCCGTACCTCGCACCCTCGATCCGAACTCGGGTATTCCAGAAGCGTGTTGGGGGCATGACGTCCCCACCGGCCGCGCAACCTCGAGGAGGGGCACGTGCTAGAGCCCGCACGCCAAGCCGCGCACACGGCGAAGATCGCGAAAGACGTGGACGTCGTCGTCGTGGGAGCCGGTGTCGCCGGCCTCGCGGCCGCACGGCATCTGACCGGGGCGGGGCTGAGGACCGCCGTCCTGGAGGCCGCACCCCATGTGGGCGGCCGTATGTCCACGGAGAAAGTCGACGGCTTCCGGCTGGACCGGCTCGGCCGGCTCCTGTCCACCTCGTACCCGGAACTGCGCCACACCCCGGGCCTGGGTGCCCTGGTCCTGTGCCCGTTCTCCCCGGGCGTGCTGCTGCACAGCGACGGCCAGCGCGTCCAGGCGGGCGCGCCCGGCACTTCCCGGAGCGCGAGGGGCGCACTCACCACCGCGCGCGCCCTTGCGAGCGCCCCCCGTCTTCCGCTGCCCCGGCCCGCACGCGGAACCGCCCGCCCCGGACCACTCGGCAGCCCCCTCGACCAGTCCCGTCTCAGCACGGCCCTCGCGCGCCTCGCCGCCACCACGCCGGAGCGTCTGCTCGCCCGCCCGGACCTCACCACGGCGGGGGCGCTGGCCGCCCGGGGCCTCCCGGCCCGTACGGTCGACACTTTTCTGCGCCCCCTCCTCGCGGCCCTGCTGTGCGACCCGGAGCTCCGGACGTCGAGCCGTTGCGCCGACCTCGCGCTGCACTCCTTCGCCACGGGCCGGCTATGTCTTCCGGAGGGCGGCGCGGACGCGCTCCCCGAGCTGCTCGCGGCCGCCCTTCCACCCGGCACCGTGCACACGGGCGTCGAGGTCACCGCCGTCTCCACGACCCGTGTGACGACGAGGGAGCACGGCGAACTCCGCTGCCGGGCGCTCCTGTTGGCGACCGGGGCCCGCGCCGCCGCCCAGTTCCTGCCCGGACTGCACGTCCCCGCCTTCCATCCGGTGACCGTCCTGCACCACACGACGGACGAACCCCCGCTCCCCGAACCGGCGTTGCTCCTGGACGCCGACCGGAGCGGCCCGGTGGCGCACACGGCGGTCGTCAGCCAGGTCGACCCGACCCGGGCACCCGACGGCCGCGCCCTGATCTCCTCGACCGTGCTGGGCACTCCGCCCGCCGCGGCCCACCTGGACGCGACGGTCCGCGCCCAACTGGCGCGCCTCTACGGCACGTCGACCACCCGCTGGGAACTGCTGGCGGTCCATCACGAACCCGAGGCCGTCCCGGCGATGCCGCCACCGAACGACCCGCGCCGCCCGGTCCGGCTGCTCGCGGGCCTGTACGTGTGCGGCGACCACCGGGACACCAGCACGGTGCAGGGCGCGCTGCACTCGGCCAGGCGGGCCGCCCACGCCCTCCTGACGGACCTGGACGTCCGCCCGGCCCCGTTAGCGGAGCCATTGGAATCCGCGGCAGCCTGACCCGTGGCTCCGGGCCGCAGCCCACGGGCCCGGAGCCGCCGCAGGCCGGGGACCACGGACACCGCCCCGCAACCGAGCTTCCCGGTCTCCGGCACCCCAGGCCGGAGACCGGGGACGCCCCGGCCTCCCGCTCAGCTCAGCGCGGCCACCTTGTCGCGGTAGCCGCGGACGGGTGCGGCGTCCTTGTACGGTTCGAGCCGTTTCTCGAAGTCCCGTACGTACTCGACGGCCCGCGCCGACCGCATCTCCGCCGCCTGTCCCGCGGCCTCCGCGCCCAGCAGACAGGCCTGGTCGAGCTCTCCGAGCCCGAGCCGCGCCGAGGCGAGCACCACCCGGCAGAACAGCCGGCTGCGCGCGTAGCCGGGCGCCCGCAGTTGCAGCGAGCGTTCGGCGTGCTGCGCGGCCGCCCGGAACTGCTGAAGGTCCCGGTGGCAGTGCCCGAACTCGTCGGCGAGCTGCGCCTCGTCGAAGTACCGGGCCCAGTGCGGGACTTCGTCACCGGTCCGGGAGGTCTCCAGCGCGCGCTCGGCCCGGACCAGGGAGGCCGTGCAGGCCCGTACCTCGCCGAGCACGCCGTGGCCGCGCGCCTCGACGGCGTGCAGCAGCGCCTGCACGACGTGCGGACCCCCCGAGCCGAGGCCCTGCTGGGCGACCCGCGCCAGTTGTACGGCCTCGCGCCCGTGCCCGAGGTAGACGGCCTGCCGGCTCATCGTGATGAGCACGTAGGAGCCGTACACCCGGTCGCCCGCGGCCTGCGCCAGGCGCAGCGCCTGGACGAAGTACCGCTGCGCGAGTCCGTGCGCGCCGATGTCGTACGACGTCCAGCCGGCGAGCCGGGTGAGGTCGGCGGCGGCGGCGAACAGGTGCCGGCCGGTCTGCTCCCCGTACGTGCCGCGCAGCATCGGCTCGGCCTCGTGCTCCAGATAGCGGACCAGTGCCTGGCGGGCGTGGCCGCCGCCGTAGGCGTGGTCGAGGGCGCGGAAGAGTTCGCCGACCGAGCGGAGGGCGGCGATGTCCCCGCCGCTGACCCGCTGGCCGGGGCCCCGCTCGGTCCGGCCCCGCTGCCGGGACGAGGGTCCGCCCTGCTCGGGCGGCGCCGTGATCCTGGGCACCGCCGGGCGGCCCTGGGCCGGTACGCGGGAGGGCTGGTCGCCGCGGGCGACCCGGTCGTCGGCCCGGCCGATCAGCCAGTCCCGGCTGGGCACGACGAGGCCCGCCGGGGTGAAGGCGATCTTGCGGAGCTCGGCGTGGCTGCCGGAGTCCTTGCGCCACAGGCCGCTGACGATGTCCACGGCCTCCTCGGGGGTCGCGGCGAACTCCAGCCCCGCGTACACCGGCGCGCAGGCGTCGAGTCCGAGGTCCTGCGCGCTCAGGCGCCGGCCGAGGCGGCGGGTGAAGACCTCGGCGATGAGCGCGGGAGTGGTCCCGCGGGGCTGCTGGCCCCGCAGCCACCGGGTGACGGATGTCTTGTCGTATCTCAGGTCCAGTCCGTGTTCGAGCCCGAGCTGGTCCACGCGACGGGCGAGACCTGCGTTGGAGAACCCCGCTTCTGCGATGAGCGCGGCGAGCTGTCGATTGGGAGTGCGCTGCGCGGGTCGTTCCGTCATCTGCGGTGCGGTCTCCTGCCTTCGGGTCCCCAAGGGGCCGCGGGGCGGCGTGGAACATGCTTGCGCCCCCCGAGAACTCCCTGTGCCCGGATTGCCTGTGAGCAGCCCTTATGGCCTCGTGAACGGCGCGAATGTAGCGGAGCGTGAGCACGGCATCGCACACATCGACATTCATTCATCCGATCGTGTGAGGATTAGCTGTCGGGCTGACGCGGATCGGACGGACGTACAGTGGCGTGGGCGCGGCACGGACCTGACGAAAGGTTCCTTCGCACGCCCCGCACGGGGACCACCACGTGCCCGAGGAAGCTTCTAGGGAGGCGCTTGCCGTGAGTGAGTTGCGGTTCGTCCGCATGGGATTCGGTGCCGAGGCCGTCGAGTACCAGGAGGCGTGGGACGAGCAGCGTCGCGTGCACGCCGCCCGGTTCCTGGACGAGATCCCGGACACCTGTCTGCTCCTGGAGCACCCGCCGGTCTACACCGCGGGCCGGCGCACGGCGGACAACGAGCGGCCCCTGGACGGCACGCCCGTCATCGACGTGGACCGCGGCGGCAAGATCACCTGGCACGGTCCGGGGCAGCTGGTCGGCTACCCCATCCAGAAGCTCCCGCGTCCCGTGGACGTCGTAGCACATGTACGCCGTCTGGAAGAGGCTCTTATCCGTACGTGTGCGGAGTTCGGCCTGGAGACGAGCCGGGTCGAGGGCCGCAGCGGCGTCTGGATCCTCGGTGACACCAAGGACCCCGCCGAACGGAGCTCCGCGCTCGGAGGCCTCTCCCTCGACTTCGATCCTCGACTGACGGACGAGGAGTTCGACCCGCGGCTCAACGGCCCGGAGTACGCCCCGTCCAACGCGGGCCAGCGCCGCGAGGACCGCAAGATCGCCGCGATCGGCATCCGCGTGGCCAAGGGCGTCACGATGCACGGCTTCGCCCTGAACGTGAACCCGGACAACGCCTGGTTCGACCGGATCATCCCGTGCGGCATCCGCGACGCGGGTGTCGCCTCCCTCGCCGGCGAGCTGGGCCGCGAGGTGACCATCGCCGAGGTCCTCCCGGTGGCCGAGAAGCACCTCGGAGACATCCTGGCGAACGCGGACCTGAAGCCGCGCGTCGTCGAAAGCGCACCGGCTTAGCCCCGGCGCGCCGTGGAACGCGCGCCGGCCCGGAGTCCGCGCGCCGTGGGGGGGCCGGGCCCCGGGGGCCCGGCCCCCCCCCCCGGCCCCCCCCCGGCCCCCCCCCCCCCCCCCCCAAGGTTGCCCCCCCCGGGGGCCCCGAACACCCCCGCGGAACCCGGGTGTCAGCGCAAAAACGCACGTA
>NZ_JBIAQF010000045.1:0-46484 GCF_042888885.1 Streptomyces sp. NPDC002742 | reverse complement strand
CTGGCGCCCTCGGCGTTGGTGATGACGGTGGGCTCGCCGCCCTCCAGAACGCTGACGACTGAGTTAGTCGTGCCCAGGTCGATGCCGACCGCACGGGAGCGACCAGAACTAGCAGATCCAATGGCCTTAGGATGCGCACCCCTCGCCACGTCGACTTCAGGCAAATCCACCAATGGGAAGTCACGGTTGGTTGTGGGAGCCGAGGCGCTGGCCATTTGCGTCGGCACAACTACCGCCCGCTGGGCTGAGCTCGCCGCAGCTCCACCGTGATCAGGAGTGATGCGGTTCATGGCTCCGCGAGCCGCCAGCGCAACAAGTGGGATGTCGTGTTCGACGATGTACCGTAGCCGCTCGCGGGCGGCCAACACCTGTGAGGGATCAGCGCTGACGAACCACTCAGCAAGTACCTCTACTGCTCCGATTCGGACCTGCGGAAGTGGGCTCTCAAGGGCGGCCTGCAAGGCCGCGGGTACCTCGGCAGGTCTTGCGGCGACCCCATTGGGATTCCGGGCGAGCCAGATACGCCCCTCAGCTCCATATAACCAACGCTGTGGAGTCTGGCGACCGCCTCGGCTCTGAACATACGAGAAGGCATGGTCGTAGACATCTTCGACAGAGATCAACCCATTGCCGTCGATGTCAGCGTCGCCGCTGACCAGCCCATCGACTAGACCAGCAGTGAACACCGACGGACCCACTCCAGCGGTGCCATCGATCGGTTCGCCTTCGAAGGAGTATTCTCCCGCCCGCGACGCTGTTAGCACAGCTCTCCCACGGCCTGGGCCAACGAGTCGCGCTTCTAGGTTCAGTCCCACATCAGCTTTCGCCCCTTGAGCAAAAGCGCCACTGAAGCAGCAGTCCAGGATGAGTACTTGACGGCGAGCGCGGCAATCGTCGAGCAGGTCGATGAGCCAACCCGGATCGACACCGGTAGCCGCCAACCGATCCTTACGAGTGTCAGACGCAGCGAAGTACAGCCGACCGCGACGGTCCAGAACTCCGTGGCAAGACAGGTACACCAGCAGGAGTTCATCGGTGTCCCGCCCGTGCAGAAAGTCTTCGACTCCCAGTCTCAAGGTGTGTGACGTGGGGTTGAGGAGTTCCGTCACCTTGAAGCCGCCAATATCAGAGCTACTCAAGGCACGCCCGAGTTCCTGGGCATCGTGCACCGGAGACCTCAACTGCGCCAGAGTTTCGTCCTTGTAGACGGACGTCGCGACGATCAGTGCAGCACGAGCACCCGGTGGCAGCTCAGGTGCGGATGCTTTGCCGTTCAAGCCACACCTCGATCAGCTGTTCCTGTCGTTCGGACGAGACCCCGGTTACCTTCAGCACGTCACCGCTGTCGCCCAAAACGAGCTCGACGGACCGGGTCGCATCGCGCGCCGCCCACTTTCGCACAGCCGTCACCACCGCTCGTGCTCCTGCCGTGACGCCCAACCGCACAAGGATCGTTCCTGTCAGCGCGCCGACACCTTTTGAACCTCGTGGCAGATCCATCTCACCGGCAATGTCGGCGGCTTGCACGTCCAGTTCTAACAGCTCTCGTTGTAGCTCTTTCAACAAAGCGAAGAGTTCCTCGGCATCGCCACAGTCGCGGATAGATGCCCGGACCACTCCCAGTTCAGCTCCGCTCAAGTGTTCGCCCCGTCACTGTCATCGCGCCACCTTCGCGAGCGCCACCAACCTTCTTCGCTACCAGGAATATGGCATATAGCCAGTTAGGGCGCTGCCACTTTGCGTCAGACTGATGGCCGTCCATCAGAAAGGTCTGTGAACGCGGCTTGACATGGATCAAGCGCATGCTCCTCTCAGGGCTGGCATCTGACCACAGGAACGGACGGCTTGATCCATGTCATCCTGTCCCGCGCCCAGATATCCGGTCGCTCTGAGCAGGCGAGCGCCGTACCTTCACGTCCATGAACAGGCCACTCGTCGCCATCCTCAGTGGGGCAGGCGTCTCCACCGACTCTGGCATCCCTGATTACCGCGGCCCCAACGGTCTGTGGCAGAGGGATCCCGAGGCCGAGAAGCTCGTGACGTACGAGTACTACATGGGTGATCCCGAGATCAGGCGCCGGGCCTGGCTGATGCAACGTAAGACCCAGGAGCTCAGGGCCGAGCCCAACGCCGCGCACCGGGCCGTCACCGAACTGGAGCGCTCCGGAGTGCCGGTGCGGGTGATCACCCAGAACGTCGACGGACTGCACCAGCTCGCCGGCCTGCCCGCCCGCAAGGTCCTCGAACTCCACGGCACCGCAAGGGCGGTGGTGTGCACCCGGTGCCACGAGAGGACGCCCATGGAGGACGTCCTCGCACGGGTCGACGCTGGCGAGGACGACCCGGCCTGTCTCACGTGCGGCAGCATCCTCAAGCCGGCCACCGTCATGTTCGGCGAACGCCTCGACCCCGTCGTCCTCGGCCAAGCCGCCGCCATCGCCAAGGCCTGCCAGGTCTTCATCGCCGTCGGCAGCACCCTCCAGGTCCAGCCCGCCGCGGGCCTCGCGGGCGTCGCCGCCGACCACGGCGCACGGCTCGTCATCGTCAACGCCGAACCCACACCGTACGACGAACTCGCCGACGAGGTCGTACGCGAGCCCATCGGCACCGCCCTACCCGAGCTATTGCGTCAACTGCGCGCCGGGGACAGCTACTCGGCCAGGTGAGCTCCTGGTTCTGACGAAGCAATGCCGCAGGCGGGACCGGTTCTGGTCCAGTCGATGCACTCTCGGTAGCAGTGGCCTACCGCGCGCACTCCAACTCACCATGCCCAAGCTGGCAGTTGCCTGGTGTTGTGCCTGGCATGATTCTGGGAAAACGCGAGCCCGCCCAGCCTGCACTCCCTGTGCTGGGGCGGAGGTGAGGGAGGGGCCACTTGGACGTACAGGTATCGCTGGAGAGCAGTGCCACGCTCGACGAGTTCCTGTCGCTCGCTCAGTGGTTGCGCACCGAGCGTGCACTTGAGGGTCTTGTACGTACGAAGCGCCGGCCGCCTCGTGAAGGGGAGCTCGGTGGGGCACTCGAACTGATCAGCGTAGCCATTGGCTCGGGCGGCATAGCTACAGCACTCGTTTCCTCCTTGCAGACGTGGCTGAGTAGCCGACGTACAGAACAGAAGATCGCGGTGACCTTAGACGGCCGCTCCATCGAGATTGTCAGAAATAGCACACATGCTGTGAGCGAGGAGGAACTACTTCGGCTCGTGAAGGCTGCTCTCGATGAGCAGTGAGCAGTCGGAAAGGGTAAACAACCGCGCCGTGTTGATTGGCGTCTCTCGCTTTAACGAGAAAGATTACCCTCAAGTACCCGCCGCAGCAAATAGCCTGCGTGACATGCATGCGATTCTCACTGACCCGAAGCTCTGCAATTGGCCTGTGGAGGATGTTAGTGTAATCGAAGATCCAACTCATGATCACAAGGTCGCGCTCCAAATACGTCGCCTGGCTCAAGAAACCACAGGCACATTCTTGGTTTATTTCGTTGGGCACGGAACACTAACGGAGCATGGTGAGCTATGCCTCGTCCTCAGCGACACACTTTCAGAACATGCCGATCTTACAGGGCTACCTTACGGTCAGGTTCGGAATGCATTGTTGCTCTCGCCAGCACGAGTAAAAATTGCCATTCTCGACTGTTGCTACTCCGGGCGCGCCCTTCAGGCTCTTTCAGGTCATTCCGCAGCCCTGGCTGATGCCGCCATCGTGCGAGGAACCTACACCCTGACAGCAGCAGATGGCGCGGCACATGTGGTACCACTAGCCCAACAGCAGGACGAGAAGACATCATTTACGAGAGAGCTGACACGCCAAATCTGTGAAGGCGTTCCCGGAAAATCAAGCACTCTCACCCTAGACGACCTCTGGGTGCCACTACGGAGTCGGATGATCGCTCAAGGCCTTCCCACTCCCAACCGTCGAGTCGATGACACGGCCAGCAATTTTCCTTTCACACGCAATGCGGCCACCTACGCTATTTCAGAGACGCACGCTTCGACCAATAATGTCACCGGTAAGGACAAACTCGCCCCAGCCAACGGGAAGGGTGGGATTAGAATAGGTGATTGGAAGTCTCTAAAAAACGCCGTGCCGATCGACTCTGTCATTTCTCGGTACGTTCCACTACGCCGCGCCGGACGCGAGTTGCGTGGGCCTTGCCCCTTCCACGAAGGAACCGAAACGACCCTCAGCGTAAACCGGGAAAAAGGGGTATATTACTGCTTTGACTGTACAGAGGGGGGAGATTTGGCAAAGTTCATAATGCAGATGGAGCATCTATCTCACAATGAAGCCTTCAACTGGCTGGCGAGTCGCGCAGGTATCACCGTGCTTGCCAACGAACCCGGCTACACGCCAATTAAACGCGTCCGCTTAATTGAAGCTAACCAGCTTGCCGCCACTTGGTACGCCCAACAACTAATTTCAGGCTCCGAGGCAAGCATTGGGCGTGAGTTCCTCGCCGAGCGCAGCTTCGACCAGGCCGCCGCCGTCCACTTCGGCGTCGGCTACAGCCCTCAGGGCTGGGACCATCTCACCCGCTACCTACGCAACCAGGGCTTCACCGATAAGGAACTGCTGCTCTCCGGGCTCTCGCAGGAGGGCCGGCGCGGTCCCATCGACCGCTTCCGGGGCCGCCTGATGTGGCCAATCCGGGACATCGGCGGCAACGTGGTGGGCTTCGGCGCCCGCAAGCTGCAGGAGGCGGACAACGGTCCCAAGTATCTCAACACACCCGAGACCGAGATCTACAAGAAGTCCCAGGTCTTGTACGGCATAGACCTTGCGAAGCAGCACATAGCGAAGTCCCGCCGCACGGTCGTGGTCGAGGACTACACGAATGTCATGGCCTGCCATCTGGCCGGGGTGACAACCGCCATCGCCACCTGCGGTACCACCTTCGGTAGCGAGCACATCAAAATCCTCCGCCGACTGCTGATGGACAACGGCAGCGCCCGCGTGATCTTCACCTTCGACGGCGACACAGTCGGCGAGCACGCGGCCCTGCGCGCCATTGAGGCCGACCAGAAGTTCGCCGCCGAGACCTACATCACGATCACCCCTGACGGCTTGGACCTCTGCAAGCTGCGCCTTGCCAAGGGCGACGAGGCTGTCGCCGATATGGCCGAACCCCGTACCCCGCTCTTCGAATTCATCCTCCGTCAGATCGCCACCCGCTACGACTTGGACACCCCGGCGGGTCGCGCGGCAGCCCTGGACGAGGCCGCGCCGATCGTCGCCCGCATCAAGAACAGTGGCGCACAGCACGAGCTCGCCGTCCAGCTCGCCGTCATGCTCGGCATCTTCGACATCCAGTTCGTCGTCAAGAGGGTCGCCCAGCTCGCTCGTGGGGACCGCTCCACGCAGAAGACCCCATCCGGCTCTGCCCTGACCCTCCGCAACCCGGTGTTCGCCACTGAACGTGAACTCCTCAAACTCGCCCTCCAGCGACCGGAGTTGGTTTCGCCAGCCTTCGACGCCTACGGAGTCGAGGAGTTCACCGTTCCGCAATACGCGGACGTACGCCAAGCCATTCTGGACGCTGGCGGCGTCGCATCCGGCGTACAAGACCCCCAGAATTATCTGATTCGTGTCAGCGAAGCGGCCGCCGGCGATACGGCCCGATCCATGATCGCAGGGCTAGCGGTAGAAGCGATCATGCGCAGAACTGTCGATGAATCCTACGCTCGCGACCAGCTCGTCGCGGTCCGCCAACGCTCTGTAGATCGCCGAATTCGCGAAGTCCAGAATGCCCTGCGGGCTCTGAGTGCTGTCGGTGACGGAGAGCATGTGACTGCGGTCCAGAAGGAATTGTCGACCTTGCATCAGTACCGCATGGCCCTGCGTGAGCGAGGTGCAGAGGCTCTCTAAGAATGGGCGAGAGCGGTAACTCGGGGGGCCGCGGATACAAACACCATGAGCAGCACGTGCTTCAGGGACCTGAGTAAAGTGCACCCACCCCACAGTGAGCCAGAACGCACGGCGTGTTACATCCACCGATGCCTTGCGAGCAGAGGCTTCCCCGATCCTCCGCTCGATTCGTCGGCAGGTACGCCTTCTATCGAAGGACACACGGACGTGCGCCGCCGCCCCGCTTAGATATGGGGAACCTCGGCCGTAGTCTGGAGAGCACGAGAACCCGCACCGGGACGTCGAGAGCGTGACCTGTCCGCATGAAGACGCGAGGACTGGACGTATCGGCCGCGGTGGGGGTCGTGTTGACATCGGGGACCAGCCACCATCGGCTTCAGGCCTTCACTGTCATGGGTTCGTGGCCGTAACGCCGACGACTGCATGCCCCGTACGACGAGGCGCAGACCGTCTGACAGTGCCGAACCAAAGTTACGGGGGGCACGTAGGTGCAACGTCGGAATGTCACGGCCGTGGTGACAGGCGCCGCCCGAGGAATCGGTGCCGCGATCGCCAGACGACTAGCCGCCGAAGGCCGCGCGATCGCGACAGTGGACATCGACAGCATCGAATGCGAGAGCGTGGCCCGGGAGATCAACGAGTGCGGCGGAACCGCTTTGGCCGTCACGGCCGATGTGGGAAACATCGGGGACATACGGAGAGCGACGGCCCAGATCGCTGAAGCGCTAGGGCCTCCCCTCATCCTTGTCAACAACGCCGGCTTCTCTCGGCCGTCGAGGATCGCAGTCATGCGGTTGCAGGACTGGGAGGACGTGATGACTGTTCACCTGCGCGCAGCGTCCTCCCTCACGAGGGAAGTCGCTCCGTACATGCTTGAGGCGGGCTGGGGGCGGATCGTCAACATCTCAAGCATCGCCGCCCTGGGGCGAGTCGGAAGCGTCAACTACTCCACGGCGAAAGCAGGGATTGTGGGTCTCACGAAAGAATCCGCCGTCGCGCTCGGCCCCCATGGGATCACAGTGAACTGCATCGCCCCAGGCTTTGTAATGAGCCGTCTCACGGAGGCGGCAGCGCACCGGTTGGGACGCACGTTCCATGAGCATCAGAAAATAGAGGCACATTCCATTCCTGTCGGACGAGTGGGTCGTCCGGAAGATGTCGCCAATGCCACTGCATTCTTCACTTCCGACGAAGCGCAGTTCATCTCCGGACAGGTCCTCAGCGTCGACGGTGGCCCGAATGGTTAGGACTTCAGGGTCAGTTGCCTACACCTCATCGCGTGGCGCGGTGCCAAGCCGTTGCGGAGTCCGTGGCGGCCGTGGTCGTCGCGATCCCGCAGGGAACCTGCCCTTGTCCGGGTCCATACCCACTCGGCCCTGGGGGGGTGTCTGCCAATAGACCAGGGACCAACGGGCCGCCGCTGTGTCGGGATGCAAAGGTCCGAGCACCCGTGTGGTGTCGGCCACGAGCGCCGCCAACTCGCGCACTGCGACGTCTCGCTCCCCCGCTTCTCCGCGCCACCAGGCCAGCCCGGCTCGGGTGGCCAGAGTATCTGGATGGTCCTCTCCAAGGACACGTACTCTGTCCGCCAACAACGTGGCGAGCGCCTCCACAGCGCCGACCGCGTCGCCAGCCACGCCTCGCCAGCGGGCGAGACCACTGCGAGTAGTGAGCGTGTCCGGATGGTCCGGTCCGAGGATCCGCAGACGATCTGCCAGTACATCCGCGAAGGCATCGGCGGCGCCCGCCGCATCACCGGCGACCCCCGTCCATCGGGCGATGGCACCGCGAGCGCCCAGAGTTTGGGGATTCTCCGGCCCGAGGACACGGGTCAAATCAGTCAACAGTTTCCGTAAGGCGACAATCGATCCTGCGGGATCACCCCCGGTACCCAGCCACCTAGCGTGATTCGCCCGCGCGGTGAACGTATGGGGATGATCGGGCCCCAGAACCCTGAGCAGATCGACGAGCAGCTCTTGCGTTTTCGCGGCTGCCGTTCGTGGCTCGCCCGTAATGCCGAGCCACCACGTCAGGGCGTTCCGAGCAGCGAGTGTTTCCTGATGCTCGGGACCGAGGACACGGACGAGATCGACCAGAAGCGCCTCCGTCGCTGCCGCCGCACCTCGTTGGTCCCCGGCCACCCCTCGCCAGTAGGCCAGACTCCCGCGGGCGGCCAGGACGTCGGGATGATCCGAGCCGAACGCACTTTCGAGCCCAGCCACCACTTTTCTCGTTGCTGACGCGGCGCCCACCGGATCCCCGGCTACGCCGCGCCACCACGCTGCGAGGTGCCGACAGAAGAAGACGTCAGGGTGTTCGTTGCCCAGCTTTGCTCCGGCCCGGGGAGTCAGCTGGATGAAGTACGCACTCGCGAGGTGCGGCAATCCGCACTCTCCCAGACTCGTGCCGGCGCGAAGCAGCAGATCATGGCAGCCGTCAGCCAAAAGGGCTTCCCCGGCGAGACTCGCCAGCGCGTCAGCGTTCGCGCGAAGCATCGCGGCAAGACTGCTGTCTTTGACGACGGGGGGCCAGGCCTGAAGGAGTGCGTCCGCGCAGACACGAGCTAAGGCGTCGCGACGCGTGTCGGGTAGGGATTCGCGGGTGACCCTCTGCACCAGGGCGTGAACGCGGAGGGTGTCAGTCGGAAGGCCGGAGCGGTGGTCCGCCAGATTCAGCCGGTGCAGGCACCGCACCGCACCCATCGCGTCGTGCTCGCTGATCGGCCTGTTGTCACCCTGCGCGCATGTCTCGGTCCTCCGTGCGGCCAGGTAGGTCAGAGCGTGAGGCGCAGTGAGAACGCTCAGCGGAATCCCGTTCGCGTCCAACAGGCTCGCGAGCTCCATAAGCGGTCGCGCAAGCCCCTGGGGCTTGTGCTCATCTGCTCGCTCGATGGACAGCAGCCATGTGGTCGCAACACTGCTTTCCTGGTCGTCAGGCAAACTGCATTCCTCCGGAAAGAGGTCATGTAACGCTTGGTTGTTGTCCTCTAGCCGCTCTCGGTACTGCGAACAGGTGGATCCCATGTCCACGACGTAGGCCCGAGCCTGCGCCAGCGCCAGCGGAAGACAGGCCAAGTCAGTGACCAACACGTCGATCTGTTCAGGTTCGATGGAGTGTCCGTGCATGGACAAAGCTCGCGTGAGATAGGAGTTTGCCTCCGCTCGGCTGAAGGGACCGACGCTGAAACATTCTCGATAGGGACCTGTCAGGGCGGCGTCACGGCGCCGGGTGGTGATGATGACTCTCCCATGACCTCCTGGATGGGATGGAGCCCACAGGCCGCGCAAGTCAGCAGCACTATTCACGTCATCGAGCACCACCAGCCATTTACGGTGGGTGGTCTCGGCCCAGTTTAGAAATCGGGCGGCGGCCTCCTCCAAGTTGCCAGGGTCGGAGCCCGTAACTTCTACACCAGCGTGGCCGTAGCCCGTGACGAGGGAGGACCGACTGTATGCATTGATCCATAACAGCAGATCGATGGTTCCAGCCACCCATGCCGAGCGTGCATAGTGGGCAGCAAGTTGCGTCTTCCCGACACCTCCGGGACCAGTGATCACCTGGGTTGGTGCCGATTTCGTCTCGGCGACCATGACTCGCCGTAACTGCTCAACGGCGTCGCGCGGCTCAAAGCAATCGGCCTCTCGAGGAACAACGCCGATCCGGCGAGGCCAACTCGCCGGCGAGTGCCCGAGATAGAAGTGATTATGCTGCTGGCTGTCTTCGCCGGTCTGAAACGCTGCCGGAGCGTTGAACTGGTTATCGAAAGCCCCAACGGGGCCACCGCTCGCTGCATACGGCTCTGTCATCCCGTCGGACCGAAGTGGTTGGTCTGAGAGCTCCCCCCGCCGGTCTGGAAAGGGGCCGGCGCATTGAACTGATTGTTCGTCACGGTCCCGCTGGCTGCATCACGACCAGCGTGTACGGTCGCATCCCCGGCGGCAATGTCGACCTGTTGCAGCAGAACACCCACCTTCTGCTGCTCGGACTCGGAAAGCAGAGGTTGAAGGACGCCCTCCACGAGTTGCCTGACATCCGACCGCAGGGACTCGTCGAGTTCTAGCAGTGTCTGCACATGCGTCTGCCAAACTGCAACGGGAGGGCGGCTGTCCTCCCCTCCATCGTCGGGCCCGCTCATGACAAGAGAGGCTCGCAACGTGTCAAGATCTTCCGTGACCGCCCCCGCCTGCCCTGGACATACTCGTCGCCACAAGGCCACCAAGCCATCCCGCGCTTGCTGATAACCATCCGTGGCCATCGCTCCTACTAGCGCAGACACAGCGGCCAACGTGAGTGGATCCATCCGCCCCCCTACGAGCAATAGGCCCGGTGCGCACCGTTGATGGAGACAGATCCCATTCTCCGCCCAGAGCCGCGACAAGAACAGCCCTCGCCCTATGTGGACTCCAGGATGCCAACTGCGGTGAAGGCATCAGGGCCAACGGGTGACCCAGGGCGTCGAGACGTCCAAGTCCCGCCCTTGCCGCCGGAGGCGTGGCAAGTACCTTCAGCGGATGACGTCAAGGAGCCGTCTGCTGCGTAGGCATCCTGGGCTCCGTGGTACGGGAATCCCTCTGGGAAACCCCCAAGGCCCTGCTGTTCTGTATGGGGTGGCGTGTTCGCCGGTCGCTGACACTGCGCCCGGTCTTTCTGACTTCGCACGGCGTCCTTGTGTTACATCTGCCGATGCCTTGCGATTCCGGAATCCCTGACTATCGCGGCCCCAACGGCCTGTGGCGGAAGGATCCCGAGGCGGAGAAACTCGTGACCTACGAGTACTACATGGGCGATCCGGAGATCAGGCGCAGGGCCTGGCGGATGCGGCGGGAGAACCAGACACTCCAGGCCGAGCCCAACGTCGCGCACCGGGCGGTGGCCGGGCTGGAGCGCTCCGGCGTTCCGGTGCGCGTGATCACGCAGAACGTCGACGGGCTGCACCAGCTCGCCGGAATGCCTGCCCGCAAGGTCATCGAACTCCACGGCACCGCGCGGACCGTGGTGTGCACCGGGTGCCACGCCAGGACGTCCATGGAGGACGCCCTCGCCCGGGTCGAGGCCGGCGAGGACGACCCGCCCTGTCTGAAGTGCGGCGGAATCCTCAAATCGGCGACCGTCATGTTCGGCCAACGCCTCGACCCCGTCGTCCTCGGCGAAGCCGCCGCCATCGCCAAGGCCTGCCAGATCTTCATCGCCGTCGGCAGCAGCCTCCAGGTCCAGTCGGCGGCGGGCCTCGCGGGCGTCGCCGTCGACCACGGGGCCCGCCTGATCATCGTCAACGCCGAACCGACCCCCTATGACGACCGCGCCGACGAGGTCATCCGCGAACCCATCGGCACCGCCCTGCCCGAACTCCTGCACCGGCTGAGCGCGGAGTGCGAGTGACAGCTCGCATGAGCTCGCTGCGTCGCATCGACGGGTGCCGCGGCGGAGGGCTTCACGCATAGAGACCTTCAATCACCGAGTTACGGTGGTTGGCGGCCTGGGCCGGTCTTGGCTATGAGGCCGTCTACGAGGCCGGGGCGGTACCGCACCGCAGATCGTGCCCAACGGTGCGACCCCTTGATTTCGATGAGAGGCAGAGACGCCATGAGTTGGACGGACACTCTCAGGCAGCTCATGCCCTCCCGTCCAGGAGCAGGGGACGCCGTCGATTGGACTGCGGTGGAGCACAGTTGGGGGACAGGCTTCCCGCGCGACTACCAGGAATTCATCACGCTCTACGGAGCGGGGGCCGTTGACGACTACCTCAGTTTCCACCTCCCGGAGGTCCGAGCGGCGGAGGGCGTCGAACCCACCTACCAGGGGATGGAGAATGAGACGCTCAACGCGCTGCATTTCTGGGAGTACAAGGCCCCCGAGGGAAGCGGGCAGAGCGGTTTGATCGCCTGGGGTGTCGACTCCAGTGCCGACATCCTGTGCTGGCGAGTGACCGGCAGTGATCCGGACGCCTGGCCGGTCGTCGTGTGGAACCAGGACGACGGAGTCTGGCTGGAGTATCCGTGCGGTCTCGCCGAATTCCTGTGCCGGGTCTTCCGCGCGGAGTTCGACGAGTGCCCGCTCGGTTCTGTCAACCTCTGGGGCAACGCGTCGCCCCGATTCCTTCACCACGAAGAGGAGGCACGCCTGCGGAGTCAAGGTATCGACCCGTGGACCGGGGAACCCGCCCCGTTCGCCTACATGTTCAGCGACTGAGACGACTCGCGGAGGATGGGGCGAGGGTTCGGCGAACCTGACATGCCCGACGAGGACGCCCTCCCCCGGGTCGAGGCCGGTGAGGATGATGCGCCCCGCCTGAAGTGCGGCGGGATCCTCAAGTCGGCGACGGTGCTCTTCGGCGAACGCCTCGACGCCGTCGTCCTCGGCGAGGCCGCCGCCCTCGCCAAGGCCTGAGAGATCTTCATCGCCGTCGGCAGCAGCCTCCAGGTCCGGCCGGCGGCGGGCCTCGCGGGCGTCGCCGCCAGCCACGGGGCCCGCCTGATCATCGTCGACGCCGAACGGGCCTCTTACGACGGCCGGTCAGAAGAGTGCCGCTCCGCTCTCGAAGTCCAGGAGTTGCCTCTTGCGGTCCAGGCCGCCGCCGTAACCGGTGAGGCTGCCGCTCGCACCGATCACGCGGTGGCACGGCACGATGATGCCGATCGGGTTCTTGCCGTTGGCGAGGCCGACCGCGCGGGAGGCGCCCATGTTGCCGAGGGCCTCCGCGAGTTCGCCGTACGAGCGCGTCTCGCCGTAGGGGATCTGCCGCAGCTGGTCCCACACAGTGAGCTGGAAGGGTGTTCCGGCCAGGCGCAGTTCGACGGTGAACTCCTTCAACTCACCCTCGAAGTAGGCGTGCAGCTGCTCCGCCACCTCGTCGAAGAGCGAGTCGTCGCGCTCGCCGAAGGTCTCCTGCGGCGGACGGTGACGCTGGCCGACCATATGGAGGCCGCACAGGACACCGTCGTCGGCGACGAGGGTGAGTGGGTCGTAGGGGCTGTCGATGACCGTGTGCCGTTTCACTGAGCGTCCTTGATACGTGGAATCCGTGAGGTCCGTGAGGTTGGTTGGGTCCGTGGCGTGCCTGGTGTGGGGGCGCGAGAGGCGGGCTTCGTGGTGTGCGGGGGGTGTGAGGCGTGTGCGGAGCCGGCCTGTGACGGGAGGAAGTTGATCGGGTGGGTGTCCGTCGCCCACAGGTACTGGACCGCGTAGGCCCGCCAGGGACGCCAGGCCGCGGCGCGGGCCGTCAGGGCGGCGGGTGTGGACGGGAGCCCCAACTCCCGGGCCGCGCGCCGGATCCCGAGGTCGGTGGGGAGGAAGGCGTCCGGGTCTCCGAGTGCGCGCATCGCGATCACGTCGGCGGTCCAGGGGCCGAAGCCGGGCAGCGCGAGCAGCCTCGCCCTGGCCTCGGCCCAGTCGTTCTCCACCCCCAGGTGAAGTGTCCCCTCGGCGAGTTGGCCCACCAGGGTGGTGAAAGTGGCGCGTCGGGTGCGGGGCATCGCGAGCGACTCGGGGTCGAGGGCGGCGAGCGCCTCCGGTGAGGGGAAGAGGTGGGTGAGGCCGCCTTCCGGGTCGTCCACCGGGACGCCGTGCGCGGTGACCAGGCGGGCGGCGTGGGTGCGCGCGGCGGCCGTGGAGACCTGCTGCCCCAGCACGGCCCGTACCGCGAACTCGGCCTCGTCGACCGTGCGCGGCACCCGGCGGCCGGGGGCCTTGTCGACCAGCGGTGCCAGCAGCGGATCCGTACGCAACTGGTCGTCGACCGCCACCGGATCGGAGTCCAGGTCGAGCAGACGGCGGCAACGGCTGATCGCGACGGACAGGTCGCGCAGGTCGCTGAGGGTCAGGCGGCACGCGATGTGGTCCGCCATCGGTGTCAGGCCGGCGATCCCGTGCCCGTACGGCAGCCGCAGGGTCCGCCGGTACGCGCCGTCGCGCCACTCCTCCACCCCGGGTACGGCGGTCGCCGCGAGGTGTCCGAAGAGGTTGTCGGGGTTGAGCGGGGCGCGGAAGGGGAGCCGGAGGTTCAGCACGCCGGGTGTGCCGGGGGCTCCCGCCGCGGCTCCGGCCCGGTTCCTGGGCAGGCGGGCGCGCAGCTCGCTCGGGGACAGCGCGAAGACCTCGCGGACGGTGTCGTTGAAGGTGCGGATGGAGGAGAAGCCGGCGGCGAAGGCGATCTCGGCCATCGGGAGCGGAGTCGTCACGATGAGCAGCCGGGCCGTCTGTGCCCGCTGGGCACGGGCGAGCGCCAGGGGTCCCGCGCCCAGCTCGGCCAGGAGCTGCCGCTCGATCTGGCGCGTGCTGTAACCGAGCCGGGTGGCCAGGCCCGGCACGCCGTCGCGGTCGACGACTCCGTCGCCGATCAGCCGCATCGCGCGGGCCACCAGGTCGGCGCGGTGGTTCCATTCGGGTGAGCCGGGGCTGGTGTCCGGGCGGCATCGCTTGCAGGCCCGGAATCCGGCCTGCTGGCAGGCGGCCGCGCTCGGGTAGAAGGTCATGTTCTGCGGCTTCGGCGGCACGACCGGGCAGCTGGGCCGACAGTAGATCCTCGTCGTGGTCACCGCGGTGAAGAACCATCCGTCGAAGCGCGCGTCCTTCGACTGGACGGCACGCAGGCAGCGCTCGGTGTCCGTGTGCATCCCGTTCTCCATGCCTCAAGCATCGGGCACCCCGGAAGGCGGGGCTGGCGAGAATCCGACATCTGCCTCGCCTGGCCGCGACCGGCCGACGACCGCCCTGCCCGGTCTGCGACCGGCCCTGCCCCCTCGCGCTCCCACTCCCGCTCCCACATCCCGGGGGATCCGGATCCCCCGGCTCGACGCCCGCCGCAGTGGTGCCGCGCAACCGCCGACGAGGCCTCCCAGCCGGGGCACCGACCCGGGCCGACCCACGCCATGCACCGCCCCGAGGCCGACCCACGCCAACCGCACCGGGCCCGCGTCGACCGGACCGACCGGGTCGACAGGCGCTGGAAGGGGTGCCGGGCAACCCGTCGCCGAGGTCAGCCCGACCTAAGCACCGAACGGCGCCGGCCCACTCCACCCGCTCCGGACCACCTCACCCGTACCGGCCCGGTCGACACAGGTACCGGCCCGGTCAACACACGTACCGGCCCGGTCGACACACGTACCGGAAGCCCTCAGCGAGCTTCCTCGCCCTGCGCGACCTCCACCTCGTGGTGGAAGGCGAGGACGCCCGCCCCCGACGCACCTGCCGAGAGGGCGGCGCAGGCGGCGAGGAGGACGGCGATCCAGGCGGCGGCGCGGGGACGGTGCCGGGGGGCGGAGAGAAGGGCCGCGACCCGCTGGGGGACGGGCCCCGTGGTGGCCGCGGGGGCGAAGTCGGGGCGGTCGGAGCGGGCGTCGCCGATGGCCAGCGCGGCGCGGGCGATCGCTCGGGCGATCAGCCTGCGGTCGCCCACCGCGACGGCGGCGGCCTCGTCCGCGGCGCGCTCCGCGGCGAGCGCGACGCTCGCGCGGACCGTCCGCAGGCCCGGGTGGCAGTGGGCCGCGAGTTCGGCCACGACGAGGAAGCGGTGATGGCCCCCGGCGTTGTGGGCCCGCTCGTGGGCGAAGAGGGCCTCGCGCTCGTCGGCTCCGAGGCTGCGCAGCATCGCGGTGGTGACGACGATGCGGTGCGGCCGGCCCGGGAGCGCGTAGGCGTCGGGGTGCGGCGATTCGATGACGCACAGGTCCCCCGCGGCGGGGCGGCGGTCGGCCTGGCTGCGCGCGGAGCGGAAGGCGCGCAGCTGGTGCAGCGCCGAGCGGACGACGGTCCAGGCGCCGAGGGTGAGGGCGCCGGTCGCCGCGGCGGCCGCGGGCAGGACGACGAGGTCCGAGGCCGTGCGCAGCGGGTGGACGAGGTCGCCGAGGCCCGCGAGCAGGGGCAGCTTGAGCAGCCCTGTCAGGACCAGCGCGCCCAGCGAGGCCACGGAGGCGGCGGCCAGCACGACGAGCGCGAGGGTCACCGACCACAGCGCGGCCACCGGGGTGAGCCGGTCCAGGCAACGGCGGGCCAGCGGCCCCAGCGCGAACGGGACCAGCAGGGGGATCAGCAGCAGAAGGATCATCCCTCACCCGGTTCCGGATGTGTGTCGAGACCATGTTCCAACAGATCCCGCAGGAGCCGCTCGTCGTCGGGGCTGAGCTGGGCCACGAACCGGGCCAGTGCGGTCTCCCGGTCGTCGTCACGGTCGAGCTCGGTGTGCATGCGACGTGCGGTCAGGCCGTGCGGGTCCTGGACGGGGAAGTACGCGTAGCCCCGGCCCAGCCGCTCGCGGCCCACGATCCCCTTCTCGTGCAACCGGGAAAGAATCGTCGTCACGGTGGTACGGGCCAGGCCGGAGTCCAGCTCGCGTTGCACCCGTCCGGGCGTGAGCGGCACACCGGCGGCCCAGAGGGCCGCCATCACGCCGGCCTCCAGCTCACCCGCCGGTCGGCGTTCGTTGTCACTGCTCATGGGAACGATCCTCACCCCGCCATCGTCTACAGTTCGGTAGACCGTCTACAGAATTGTAGTCAGTCGGGTACGAGTATCGACCGTGCCCACCCATCCAGTATGAGAGGGCCCGCGACGATGACCGCATCCTTGTTCACGGCGTCACACCTCGCCGTGAACATTCTCAGCGCCCAGTCCCTGCTCGCCGCCTTCGGCGTACTGGGCGTGGGTGTGGTGATGTTCGCGGAGACCGGTCTGCTGATCGGCTTCTTCCTGCCGGGGGACTCGCTGCTGTTCACGGCGGGCCTGCTGTGCACCGGATCGGGGCACGACGGCCTGAAGCTCTCGCTCCCCCCGCTGCTGATCGCGGCGGTCGTGGGCGCGCTGGTCGGCGCGCAGACCGGGTACCTGATCGGGCGGAAGGCGGGCGGCGCCCTCCTGTCCCGCGATTCCGCGCCACGGCTCCAGGCCGGCGCGAAGCGCGCCGAGGAGCTGCTGGAGAAGTACGGCTACGCCAAGGCGATCGTGCTGGCCCGCTTCGTCCCCGTGGTGCGTACGGTGCTGAACCCGATGGCGGGCGCCCTGCGCGTTCCCGTACGAACGTTCACCCTGTGGCAGGTGGTCGGCGGCCTCGTCTGGAGCATCGGCCTCACGCTCGGCGGGTACGCGCTGGGTTCCTCCATCCCGAACGTCGACCGCTATCTGCTCCCGATCATCGCGGTCATCGTCCTGGTGTCCCTGGCCCCGCTCGCCGCCGAGCTGTACCGCTCCCGCCGAGAGGGCGCGGCGAACAAGGAGGTCCAGGGATGATCCTGGCTTTCGACGGGTCCTCGATCGACGGCCCCGCGTACCGGTACGTCGCCGACCTCGCCCAGGACTCCCCCTCGTGGCTCGACAGCCTGGTGTCGGCGTGGTCGACGTACGGACTCGGCCTGTTCGCCGTACTGATGGTGTTCGGCTGGTGGCAGGCGCGGCGCGAGAGTCCGCGGGCCGCCCTCGCCGCGCTCGCCGTGCCCGTCGTGGTGGTCGTGGCGTTCGCGGTGGATCTCGGCGTGAAGCTGCTGGTGCGCGAGGACCGTCCGTGTCAGAGCCTGCGGGTGGCGACGCTGGAGGCGTGTCCGGCGCCCGGTGACTGGTCGTTCCCCAGCAATCACGCGGCGATCGCGGCCGCGGCGGCCGTCGCGCTGTTCTTCGTCTCGCGCCGCCTCGGCAGCATCGCCATCGTGGCCGCGGGTGCCATGGCCGCCTCGCGGGTCTGGGTGGGGGTGCACTATCCGCACGACGTCGCGGTCGGTGTGCTGGTCGGCACGCTGGTCGCCATGGCGATGACGGCGGGCCTGCGCAGGCTGCCCGACGTGTCGGGGCACCCGCTGGCCGCGTCGCGGCTCGGAGCCCTGCTCATCGCGCCCCGGCTCGCGAAGAGCGGGTGATCGGGTGAGTGCGCGCCGGCGGATCCTGGTCGTCGAGGACGACCACGCGTTGCGTGACGTCCTGCGGCGCGGGCTGCGGGACGAGGGCTTCGACACCGTGCCGGCCCAGGACGGCGCCACCGCGCTGCGGCTCGCGGGGGACGACATCGACGCGGCCGTCCTCGACGTCGGTCTGCCCGACGCCGACGGACGGGACGTGTGCCAGGCGATCCGGGCCAACGGCTTCCTGTCCCCCGTGATCTTCCTGACGGCCCACCACCACCTCACCGACCGGCTGGCGGGCTTCTCGGCCGGCGGCGACGACTACCTCCCCAAGCCGTTCCATCTCACGGAGCTGGCGGCCCGGCTGCGTGCGGCCCTCAAACGCGCCGGACCGGGTCCGGCCGGCACGGCCGGTGACCTGGTGCTGGACCCGGTCGCGCACAGCCTGACCGTGCGGGGCCGGCGCGTCGGCCTGACTCCGACGGAGTTCCGCCTGCTGGCGGCGCTGATGGCCGCGTCCGGGGGCATCGTCAGCCGGCGGGAGCTGATCAGGGCCGGCTGGCCGGAGGGAGCCCAGGTCAGTGACAACACGCTCGACCAGTATCTGACCCGGCTGCGCCGCAAGCTCCGGGACGGCGGCAGCGAGCTGACGGTCACGACCGCGCGCGGTATCGGGCACCGCCTGTCATGAGACCGGGTCCTTCGCCCGCCCGGTCGACCGCCGCGGCGGGTATCACGACCGAAGGCGCGCCCATGAGAACGTTCGCGTCCCGTTGGCGGCCCAAGACCCTGCGGGGCCGGCTCTCACTGGTCGCTCTGACCACCGCCACCCTGCTGATGGTGATCCTCACCGTGGCGTTCAACACCGTGGTGCGACAGCACCTCCAGCACCAGGCGGACGACGAGCTGCGTACCCGGGGCACCGCCGTCGCCGCGACGGTCGACACCAGCGGTGCCCGGGTGCGGATACCGGAGACGCCGGGCGAGGAGCTGCTCGACGCGAACGTGTGGATCTACGCGGGCGACCGGCTCCTGGAGAAGCCGCCCTCGGCCACCGCCGCCGGCCCGCTCACCCGCGCGGCCGGCGCACTCGCCGCACGCGGCGGCACGCACTGCGTCACCGCCCGTGCCCACGGCCCGGTCCGGCTGTGCACGCGGCCGGTGCCGGGCACCGGAACCGGCCGCACCGGCACCGGCACCGGTGCGACGGTCGTCACCGCCCTCGACCTGTCCCCGTACCGCGGTTCGGCCGACACCCTGCTGTTCGGGTCGCTCGCCCTCGACGCCGCCATGCTCGCCTGTACGTACGCGCTGACACGCCTCGCGGTGGGGCGCGCCCTGCGTCCCGTGCGCAGCATGACCGACCAGGCCACCCGGTGGAGCGCCGTGGCCTCCGAGGAACGCTTCGGGGGCACCGCCCGCCCTGTCGAACTCGCCCGGCTGGGCGGGTCGCTGGACGCGCTCCTGGACCGCATCCGGGCCCTGTTGCGCCACGAGCGGCAGCTCACCCAGGAGCTGTCGCACGAACTGCGCAATCCGCTCGCCAGGATCATCGCCGAGCTCGAATGGTGGCAGTCCCGGCCGCGCTCCGCCGAGGAGACGCGGATCACGCAGGAGGCCTTGGCGGACGCCGCCCGGTCCATGCGCACGATCTGCGACACGCTGCTCGACGACGCCCGTGACAGCGCGTCCGCCGCGCCGGGCACCAGCGAGGTCGTCCCCGTACTGCGCCGGCTCGCGGACCGTGCCGTCACGACACGGCCGGAGGTGGAGATCGTCGTCACCGGCCCCGGGACGGGTCTGGTGGCCGGGGTCGCGGACGCCCTGCTGGAGCGCATCGTCAGCCCCCTGCTCGACAACGCGCTGCGGCACGCGTCCGCCCGGGTCGAGATCCGGGCCTGCGCGCAGCCCGCCGGCGGCGTCCTCGTGGAGGTCACGGACGACGGGCCCGGCGTACCCACGTCGTTCGCGCCCCGGCTCTTCCAGCCGGGGCGCCGCGCCGATCCCGCGGACGGGCACGGCGGAGCGGGCCTCGGTCTGCCGCTCGCACGCCGCCTGGCCCGCTCCGCCGGCGGCGAGGTGCACCACGAGGAGGCGCGCGCCACGGGCGCGACGTTCGTGGTCGGCCTGCCGCCGGGCTGAGTGGTCGGCCTGCCGCCGGGCTGACGGGTACGAAGCCGGGGCCGCCCCGGGCCCGGCTCGTCCCGGAGCCCGGCGGCCCGCCGGGCTCCGGGACGAGCGGCCGAGGTCCGGCAACGCTTCGGCCCGGCCCCCTCGGAGGCCGGGCCACCTCCCGGGTGAACCGCCCCGGTTCCCGCACGCCGTCGGCCCGGCCCCTCTCGGACGCCGCGCCACCGGCCCGGGTGAACCGGTCGCGAACCAGCGCTTCTCCGACGTGAGAACGGTCGGGGGCGGGCCCGCCCCCGGAGGGAATTCTCCGGATGCGGGCCCGCCTCCTCGGTGGACCGGACGGGGTCAGCTCGCCTGAAGGGCGGGCTCCTCGGCGGTCGCGACGTCG
The DNA here is from genome assembly GCF_042888885.1 of Streptomyces sp. NPDC002742. NCBI lineage: Bacteria > Bacillati > Actinomycetota > Actinomycetes > Kitasatosporales > Streptomycetaceae > Streptomyces > Streptomyces sp. NPDC002742. The sequence continues at coordinate 26,280 of NZ_JBIAQF010000045.1, read as the reverse complement.
CGGCGGGTGATCGAGAGGTGGACGACCAGGCCGAGGATGACCGCCAGGAACAGCACGCTGGTGACGACGGTGCCGAAGCCGAGGCCGCCGTCGCCGGTCGGCTGCGAGAGGTAGTCGCCGATCGACGCGCCGAGCGGGCGGGTCAGGATGTACGCGATCCAGAAGCTCAGCACCGCGTTCAGGCCGAGCGCGAAGTGCGCGACGGCGACCGCGGCGATCGCGAGACCGAACAGCACGGCGGAGACCCAGTACCCGAGGGCCATGCGCTCGGCGACCAGGTCACCGGCCGCGGTCCCGAGCGCGAAGGTGAACAGCACCGCCAGCCAGTAGTAGGCCTCGCGGGAGAGCGTGTCGACGCTGTGGATGGACAGCGTCCCCTCGCGGCGGTACCAGACGAAGAAGGTCACCGCGAGGGCGACCGCGAACACGGCGGTGCTGGTCTCCAGCGGCACGCCCAGGTTGTCGGTGAGGTTGTCGCTGATCAGCGTTCCCACGACGCTGATCAGGGCCACGGCGAGCCAGTACACACCCGCCTGGTAGGCCTTCGTGCGGAACTGGACCACCAGGACGACGGCCAGCAGCCCGCTCATCAGCAGCGAGACACCGGTCAGGCCCATGCCCAGCTTCTCGTTCAGGAGGTCGGCGGCGGTCTCGCCGACCGTCGTGCACAGCACCTTGATGATCCAGAAGTACGCGGTGACTTCGGGCACCTTGTTCCAGCGCGGGCGCGGCCCGGCGGAATGCGGGGCACCTGTGCGGCCGTACGCCTCAGGAGTCCCGGAGGTCTCTGTTGTCTCGTAGGTCATGAGGCCCGAGCGTGTCAGCGCAAGCCTGAACGCATCCTGACCGTCGTACGCCCCCGAGCGCGCCCCTCCTTCACAGCACCCTGCGGCGGATGAGCACCCCCAGCGCCACCAGCCCCGGGAGCAGCGGAAGCCAGACGGTGAGAAGCCGGTAGCCGAGCACCGTCGACGCCGCCGTGCCGCCGGACGCCCCGGCGAGCGTGAGGGCCAGCGCGAGGGCGGCGTCCAGGGAGCCCAGGCCGCCCGGGGTGGGCAACAGGACGGCGGCGCTGCTCGCGGCGAGGTAGGCGAGGGCCACCCGTTCCGGTGGCAGCGGCAGGTCGATGGCCTGCGCGACGGCGATGACCACGGTGGCGTGCAGCGCGGCGAAGGCGAGCGAGCCGCCCCACAGCGCGGCGGCCCGCGCGGGGAGTTCGTGCACGGCGCGGACGTCCAGCAGCACGGCGCGCAGCGCGCGCCGCAGCGGCCGGGCCATAAGAACCGCCGCGACGGCGGCCACCACGCCGGCCGCCGTCCAGGCGGTCACCGTCCAGGCGTTCGCCGTCAACCGGGGAATACGAAGGACGCCGGGGCAGGCCAGCGCGAGGCCGCCGATCAGACAGCCGCGCACGACGGTTCCGGCGCAGGCCTTGACCGCGAGCGCGGTCGCGGAACGGGCCACGGGCAGTCCGCACCGGGTCAGGAAGCGCAGATTGACGGCGCCCGCGCCGAGTCCCGAGGGCAGGACGTGGTTGGCCGAGGCGGCCGCGAACTGCACCGCCACCAGCCGCCGGGCCGGCAGCGGCTCAGCCACCGCGCCCTGTTGGGCGAGGGCCGAGCACGCCCAGGTCGCCAGGGTGGCGGCGGTCGCCACCAGCAGCCAGCCCCGGTCGGCGTGGGTGAGCCGGCCGGCTCCCGCCTCGATCACCGGCCAGTGCCGGCGGGCGAGAAACGCGGCGCAGACCAGCACGAGGAGCGAAAGCCCGGCGTGCCAGCCCACTCGCCCGTCGCCCACGGACAGTCGTCGGCCGGCGGTCGTCCACCTGCTTTCGGACAGCGCGGGGGTTGACGGCCCGCCCGGTCCGGACGCCGGCTCGGGCGGCGGCAGCCCATGGCCGTCCGTCGCCGGCCCGGCGGCCGGGCCGACGACGGAGCCGACGCCGGACACCGGTGCGCGGCCGGCCGGCCCGCTCCCGGCCGGTCCTCGCGTCGGAGCGCCCACCGCTTCGCTGCCGGGAGGCGTGCCGGGGCCGACGGCTCGACCGCTGCGGGCCGCCTGCCCACGCCGCGCCGGTGAGGGTGGCTCCGGCGGAAGGGTCACGGCGGGGGGCTCCCCGCTCCCGGAGAGACGTAGACGAACAGGTCGCCGACGCGGTGGAGTGCCCAGGTGCGGGCGTACCCGGGCGGCTTGCTCCCCGCAGCGGCGACGACGGCGACCGGCATGTGCCGGGCGGAACTCGTGATGCTCCGCGCGGTGGCGTTGCCGTTGTGCCCGCCGATCGCCCAGGAGGAGCAGCCGGCGTAGAAGGCGATGGGGACTGACTCATGGCCGGTGAGCGCGCAGGGCGGCCGCACACCGAGCCGGTGCAGTTCCGCCGCCGTCACCGTCCAGCCGTGGTGACCGTCGGTGGTGCGCCGCACCGTGGCCTGCAGGACCGCGAACTGCACGGCCAGATGCCCGGCGAGAGCGACGGCCACGAGGGTCACGACGACCGGCCGCCAACGAGGGCCGGGGACGGTGACCAGATGGACGAGGGCGTCGGCGACGGGGATCGCGACGAGAGCGTAGAGGGGCAGCAGGAAGCGCGGGGCCGCGTATCCGATCATCAAGAGGTACGGGATTCCGGCCGTGGTGGCGCAGGCCAGGAGCAGCAGGGTGGGTGCCGTGCGACGGGCCCTGACGGCGATCACCAGGCCGAGGACGGCGATCAGCGGCAGGACGAACCACCAGGCCAGCACGGCGGGGTTCGGCATCCCCCCGGTGCAGGGCCGGCACAGCGCGCGTCCGCCGAGGCTGCGCATCTGGTCGCCGACGGCGATGTTCCAGCCGAGGCCGCCCTGGATGCGCGAACCGTCGGAGAGCCGTTGCCCCAGGCCGCCATAGCTGACGTAGGCCTCGATGATCCATTCGGCGGCCCCGGCGAGCAGGCCCGCGACGAGCGCGAAGAGCGGCCGGGCCCGCCGCCATCGGGGGACGGCCACGGCGAGGACGAGGAGCGGCAGGGTCACCCAGACCGCGTCGGAGGGCCGCATCCACGCCATCAGCGCGGCACTCGTCCCGATCCCCCACAGTGCCGCCCGGTCACGGCCGCCCGACCGGGCTCGCAGGAAGCACCCGACGCAGACGAGTGCGCCGATCGCGACCCAGTAGTTGGGCATGGCCTGCGGGCCGTAGAAGAGGGTCACCCACAGTGTCGCGAACAGGGCGCCCGCAAGGGCGAGGACCCGCACCGGGAAGAGCCCGCGCCAGACGCGCAGGGCCACGAACAGGCCGAGTCCGGACAGCAGGGCGAGGTACACGCGTAACAGGACGGTGGACGACGACCAGGAGGCTATCGGCGCCACGAGCAGCGGGACACCGCGGGCCCTTGGCGCGCTGAAGAAGGCCGCGGGGACATGCGGGGAGACCTGACTGACGTAGACCGTCTCGTCCCAGCCGAGGCCCATCCCGGGGCGCACGAGGATCAGTTGGGCGAGGATGAAGGCGCCCGCGACCAGGGCGAGCAGGCCCAGGTCACCAGGGCGCCGGGACGTGCGGGCCGCCCGGTCCGGCGGTTTGGGCCGCCGGGCGCCGATGAGCGGGACGTTCTGGGTCTTGGCCATCATTCCACCCTTCAACCCTACACGCTGTAGGGTTTCTTCACACTACAAGACGTGGAGTGAGGCGGGAGCAGGGGAATCATGGACAAACTACCGCCCGCCGGAAGAAGGCGCCGAGCGGGACGGGCATTCGAGGACGCACCCGTGGGCGGCACGCGGCCCCCCGTACCCGGGGCGCACCCCCCGCAGCGGCATCCTTTCCAGCCCCCCTACACGCTGTAAGGTAACGGGCATGGCTGGCACAGGTCCCCGGGGAAGGGTGGAACGGCGCAGCGCGGGCGAGCTGGAGAGCGAAGTCCTCGCGGCCCTGTGGGCCACCGACGACGCGCTGACGCCCGCCGAGATCCAGGCCGAGATCGGCGGCGGACTCGCGTACAACACAGTGCACACCATCCTCAAACGTCTGTACGACAAAGGCCTTGTGCTCCGTGACGTTGACGGTCGGCGCGGCGCGTACCGGCCCGCCAAGAACGCGGCCCAGCTGACCGCCGAGGCCATGCACGAGGCGCTCGGCCGCGGGCCCGATCCGATCGCGGCCCTCCAGCAGTTCGTCTCCGGGCTCAGCCGTCAGGAGGAGGAGGCCCTGCGCGACCTCCTCGGAGGGAAGGGGCCATGAGGATCGACGTCTACGTTCCGCTCGTACTGGCGCTGCTCCTCACCGCGATCGCCCCGCAGGTCGGCAGGCGGGTGTCGCCGGCCCTCGCGGCCCGCGTCCTCACCGCGGCCGCGGTGCTGACCGCGGCCGCCTCGACGTGGGCCCTGCTGCTGCTCGGGGTCACCCTGATCGACCAGACGCCGGCCGTGATCGCCGAGGCCGGCGAGGAGGGCCGGGCGCTGCCCGAGCCCGTCCCTGAGGCCGTGGCCGTCCTGGCGGTGGCCGCCCTCGCCGTGATCACCCATCGGCTCCTCCGTGTCGTACGAACACACGTCGCGACCCGCCGGTTCCTGCGCAGGCTCTGCGAGGGGCACCCTCCGGACAGCGAGCTCGTCGTCGCCGCGTCGCCGACCCCGCACGCCTTCGCCATCCCCGGCAAGCCGGGCCGGATCCTGGTCACGGCCGCGATGCTCGGTGCGCTGGAGCCCGCCGAACGGCGTGTCCTGCTCGCCCACGAGCGCGCTCATCTCGCCCACCGGCACGCGGCGTTGTCGACCGCCGTCGCCCTTGCCGCGGCGGCGAACCCCCTGCTCGTGACCGTCCGTGAGACCGTCGCCTTCCTGCTGGAACGCTGGGCCGACGAGGAGGCCGCGAGCGCCGTCGGAGACCGGCACACGACGGCACGCGCGCTGGCGCGTGCCGCCCTGGTCTCCCAGCGCGCCCGCCCGGGATGTGCCCTGTACTTCTCCGAACACGCCGTCACCCGCCGGATCGCGGCCCTGCGGACCGCCCCGCCGCCCGTCGCACGGTCCGTCGGCGCGGCCGTACTCGCGCTCGGCGCCCTGCCCGCGCTGGGCGCGGCCGACGCCACGGGCGACCTGCTGCGACTGCTGGGCGAGAGACTTCCCTGGGTATAGGGAACCGGGCCGATGCTCGCGGCCACGCTGGGTACGGTCGCGGCTCCCGCTGGGTACGGTCGCGCTCATGACATCTTCCGAGACGGCTCACCCCGGCCCCTCGCGCTCGGGGCGGGTGCGGTTCGCGACGTTCAACGTGCTGCACGGCCGGCCGATGGCGGACGGCAGGCCCGTCTCCGTCCCGGCCGCCGCGGGCCCCGAGGCGCCCCTCGTCCGGGCCGTCGCGTCACTGGACGCCGATGTGCTGGCGCTTCAGGAGCTGGACCGGCTTCAGGAACGATCGGGCACGGTGGACCAGGCGTCGGCCGCCGCCGCGGGGTCCGGCGCGCGCCACTGGCGCTACGCCTCCGCGTTCCACGGTGCCGTTCGGACGGGTGGCGGCTGGGTCCCGGCGCTGCCCGAACCGGGGCTGCGGGTGTACGGCCCGCGCGAGACCGGAGCGGGCGACGACGCCCCCTCGCACGGCATCGCTCTGCTCTCCCGGCTGCCCGTACTGCACTGGAGGGCACGGCGGCTGGCCCCGGCGCCGGTCCCCATGCCGCTGCGGACACCCGGACGCCGCGGGCTCACCGTCTCCAGGGACCAGCCGCGGGCTGCGCTGGCGGCCGTTCTGGAAGGGAGCCGCGGACCGTTCACCGTGGTGGCACTGCACCTGTCGTTCGTGCCCGGCTGGAACATCCGCCAGTTGCTCGCCGTCCGCGCCTGGATCGCCGACCTGCCCCGGCCCCAGGTGCTTCTGGGCGACTTCAACCTGCCCGGCGCGCTTCCGCGGGCGGTCCTCGGCGCGGCCGGACCGGTCGGCGGCGGGATCCGCCGGACCCGGCCGGGAAGCACCCCCGCGCCGCACCACGGCTGGCGGGATCTGGCCCTTGCGCCCACCTATCCGGCACACCGTCCCCTCGTCCAGCTGGACCACGTGCTGGCCACCGGAATCGAGGCGGGCGCGGCCCGTGGGGTGCGCGCCCCGGGCACCGCGATCTCTGATCACCGGCCCCTGGTGGTCGATCTGTCCATGTGACCGGACGGCACGGCCGCTGCGTCGCAGCGCCCCGGCAGGCCACCCGTACACTCCGCCCCGGCCGCACGCGCCGGCTCGGCTCCCGCGTGCCGGCTCGGCTCCCGCGTGCCGAGAATGCCGCCGTCAGCGCAGCTGCCCGGCGAACGCGTCGTATGCCGTTTCGTCGAAGAGCACGAAGCGGACCTCCTCGACGTCGGTGCTCGCGGCCCGGACGGTCTCCACCGCGATGCGCGCCGCGTCGTCCATCGGCCAGCCGTAGATGCCCGCGGAGACGGCGGGGAACGCGACGGTACGGGCGCCGAGCTCGTCGGCGACCCGCAGCGACTCCCGGTAGCACGACGCCAGCAGCTCCGACCGGTCCTCTTCCCGGGCATGGCGAGGACCCACGGTGTGGATCACCCAGCGGGCGTCGAGGTCACCCGCGGTCGTGGCGACCGCCCGGCCGGTCGCCAGTCCCTTGCCGTAGTGGCCGGCGCGCAGCCTGCGGCAGTCGGCCAGGATCGCCGGGCCGCCGCGGCGGTGGATGGCCCCGTCGACGCCCCCGCCGCCGAGCAGCGAGGAGTTCGCCGCGTTGACGACGGCGTCGACGCTCTGCCGGGTGATGTCGCCCTGCACCAGCGTGATCGTGGTCATGACTCTCTCAGCCTCCTCCAGACGGCCTTGGCCGCGTTGTGCCCCGACATGCCGTGCACTCCGGGACCGGGCGGGGTGGCCGAGGAGCACAGGAAGACGGCGGGGTGCGGGGTGCTGTACGGGAACAGGGACAGCTTGGGGCGGAGCATGAGCTGGAGTCCGGAGGCGGCGCCGCAGGCGATGTCGCCGCCCACGTAGTTGGCGTTGCGGGCCGCGAGTTCGGGCGGTCCGGCGGTCGCGCGGGCCAGGACCCGGTCACGGAAGCCCGGGGCGAAGCGCTCCAGCTGGCGCTCGATCGCGTCGGTGAGGTCTCCGGTCCAGCCGCTGGGGACATGGCCGTACGCCCAGAAGACCTGTTTGCCCTCGGGGGCCCGGGACGGATCCACGACGCTCGGCTGCACGGTGATCAGGAACGGCGCGTCGGGTGCCCGGCCCTCGCGCGAGGCCGCCCGCAGCGCGGTGCCGATCTCCGCTCTGCTCGCCCCGACCTGCACCGTCCCGGCGACCCGGGCCCTCTCCGCGGTCCAGGGCACGGGCCCGTCCAGCGCATAGTCGATCTTGAAGGCGCCCGCGCCGTACCGGTAGCCCTCGTAGTACCGCCCGAACCCCGCGATACGGGCCAGCGCCTTGGGCGAGGTGTCGAAGACGTACGCGCGCGCGGGAGGCAGATCGTCCAGGCGTTTGACCTCGTAGTCGGTGTGGACGGCGCCGCCGAGGTCCAGGAGATACGCGGTGAGCGCGTCCGAGATGGACTGGGATCCCCCGCGTGCCACGGGCCAGCCCCGGGCGTGCGCGGCCAGCGCGAAGACCAGGCCGACGGCGCCCGTGCCGATACCCTCCAGCGGCGCGATGACGTGCGCCACCAGACCCGCGAACAGGGCTTTGGCCCGCTCGTCGCGGAAGCGGCGCATCAGCCAGGTCGACGGCGGCAGCCCGGCCAGACCGAAACGGGCGAGGGTGACGGGGTCCCGGGGCAGCGCGGTCAGCGGCAGCGACATGAAGTCGTGCGCCAGGGTGTCCCACTTGCTCAGGAACGGCGCGACGAGCCTGCGGTACGCGCCGGCGTCACGCGGTCCGAAGGACGCCGCCGTCTCCGCCACCGACCGCGAGAGCACCGCCGCCGAGCCGTCCGGGAACGGGTGCGCCATGGGCAGCTCGGCGTGCAGCCACTCCAGGCCGTACCGCTCCAGGGGCATCGCCCGGAAGGCGGGCGAGTTCACGCCCAGCGGATGCGCCGCCGCACACGGGTCGTGCCGGAATCCGGGCAGGGTCAGCTCTTCGGTGCGCGCTCCCCCGCCCACCGTGTCGCGGGCCTCGAACACGGCCACGGAGAAGCCCCGGCGGGCCAGCTCCACGGCAGCCGTCAGTCCGTTCGGCCCCGCACCCACCACGACCGTATCGAGCATCGACGGCACCTTCGGACTCCTTTGTCAGCCGACGGCCACTGAGGATCAGGATATGCCGGAGGACTGACAGCCCTTACGGCACGGGGCGTTGGAGGACAACGCCCCGGCACCGCGGGCCGGCCGCCGGACGGGACCGGAACCCTCGCGGGCCGCGGGGCTCCCGCTCAGGCCCCGGCATCCACCTGTTCGGGCTGTGCCGCCAGCAGGGCGGTCACCCGGCGGGCCGTGGCCTCGTCCCTGGCCGCCGTGAACGGCAGCGCGTTGCCCCCCGTGACCCGGAAGGGCTCGCCGCCGAGTGTCAGATGGGCGCCGCCCGCCTCCTCGACGAGCAGCAGACCCGCCGCGTGATCCCATGCCGCCTCCCATGAGAAGGCCACCGCGTCCAACTCGCCGCGAGCGATGGCCAGATATTCCAGGCCTGCCGATCCGCACGGGCGCGGGACGACGCCCTCGACGCGCAGGCCCAGGAGTGCGCGCTTCTGCTCGTCCGTCGTGTAGTCCGGGTGGGAGGTCGCGACGTCGAGGTCGCGGCCGGGATCGGGCGAACCGGAGCGCAGCGGCACGCCGTCGAGCAGCGCACCCCGGCCCCGGACGGCGACGGCGAACTCGTCGCGCGCGGGGGCGTAGGTCCACGAGGCGTGCACCACGCCGTCCAGCACGAGCGCGACCAGTGTGCAGAACCCGGAGTCGCCGTGCACGAACTGCCGGGTGCCGTCGACGGGGTCGACGATCCAGACCGGCGCCGTGCCTTGGATCGCTTCGTAGCTGGCCGGGTCGGCGTGCACCGCCTCCTCGCCGACCACGACCGAGCCGGGCAGCAGCGCGGTGAGGGCCTCGGTGAGGTACTTCTCGGCCAGTCGGTCGGCGTCCGTCACGAGGTCGTGCGGGCCGGACTTCTGGTCGATCTCGTGCGCGGCGAGCTGCCGGAACCGGGGCATGATCTCGGCGGCGGCGGCCTTGCGAATGGCGTGTTCCACGTCCGGCGTGCGGTGTGCGAGAAACTCGTCGATGGTTTCGATTTGTTCGATCATGGCTCCATGACAGCACGCGCCACTGACAATCCCCACCCCTCCGGGGTACTCAGGGTGGAATCACCATGAATTCCCGGGGCGGGACGATCACCGGCACCGGGCCCGCGGTCACGACCGGGACGAGACCGTCGGGCGGGCCGCGGGGAAGCCGTCGACCCGCCGCCGAAAGCCGTCCGGCCCGCCACCGGGAGGCCGTCGAGCGGGGCCGCCGGAAGAGGGGTACGTCGGCTGGGAGACAGCCGGACCGCGGTGAGCGGGCCGGGCGGGCGGGCATGGGCAACCGATGCCGGACCGCGGTGAACAGACCGGGCGCGCGGGCATGGGCAACCGATGCCGGACCGCGGTGAACAGACCGGCCGCGCGGGCATGGGCAACCGATGCCGGACCGCGGTGAACAGACCGGGCGGCCTCGGCGACCGGTGCCGGGCCGCGCCTCATCGTCCGACCGCGTACCCCTGCATCCCGCGCGGATTGGCCCCCGCCGACAGGACGCCCGTCGCGGGATTCCGGGCCACCGCGCACAACCGCCCCTCGGACCAGGACTCGGCGACCGTGACGTCGTGGCCCCGGCGTCGCAGCTCCTCGACGACCGTCTCGTCCGTGCGGGACTCGACGGTGAGGCTGCCCGGGCGCATGCCGCGCGGATAGAAGGAGCCGGGGAAGCTGTCGTTGTGCCAGTTCGGGGCGTCGATCGCGCCCTGGATGTCGAGCCCGCCGCGCACGGGCGGTCGCAGTGCCACGGACAGGAAGAAATGCGTCTGCCACTGGTCCTGCTGGTCGCCACCGGGGGTGCCGAACGCCATGACCGGTACTCCGTCACGCAGCGCCAGAGAGGGCGTCAGCGTGGTGCGCGGGCGGCGGCCCGGTGTCAGGGAGTTGGGCAGCCCCTCGTCCAGCCAGGCCATCTGGAGCCTGGTGCCGAGCGGGAAGCCCAGTTCGGGGACGACCGGGTTGGACTGGAGCCAGCCGCCGCTGGGGGTGGCGGCGACCATGTTGCCCCATCGGTCGACGACGTCCAGGTGACAGGTGTCGCCCCGGGTGCCGCCGTCGGATGCCACGTCGGGTTCCGCCGCCGCGCGGGCCATGGTCGGCTCGCCGGCGCCCGGCACCGCGAGCGCGTCGAAGCCGGGCTCCCCGGCGGCCACCACGCGCGCGTGCCCGCTCAACCGCGGATCACGGCCGCCGGGGCTGCCGGGACGCAGCTCGTACGACGCCTTGTCCCCGACGAGCGCCCGCCGGGCGGCGTTGTAGGGCTCCGACAGCAGTTCGTCGAGCGGTACCTCGGCCGCGTCGCCGTACCAGGCCTCCCGGTCGGCCATGGCGAGCTTGCAGCCCTCGACGAGCAGGTGGACGTACTCGGCGGAACCGTAGCGGGGCAGTTCGGGCGGGAGCAGCGCCAGTTGCTGGAGGAGGACCGGGCCCTGGCTCCAGGGGCCCGCCTTGCACAGGGTCCAGCCCCGCCAGTCGTACGTCGCCGGGGCCTCGTAGGTCGCGGACCAGCCGGCCAGGTCGGCGGCTGTCAGAGTGCCGGTGTGACGCTCGCCGCTGGTGTCCATGGTGGGCCGCCGGGCCTGCCGGACCAGGGCCTCGGCGATGAAGCCGGAGCGCCACACCTCTCGTGCCGCGTCGATCTCCGCGACCCGGTCCCCGGCACCGGAGACCTCGTCGAGCAGTCGTCGCCAGGTCGCGGCGAGAGCGGGGTTGCGGAACAGCTCGCCGGGGCGCGGCGGCCTGCCGCCCGGCAGGTACACCTCGGCCGACGAGGTCCACTCCGTCTCGAACAGTTCGCGTACGGCATCCACCGTCTCGCCGACACGCTCCACGGGCGGGTGCCCGTCCTCGGCGTATCCGATGGCGTACTTCAGGACGTCCGCGAGCTGCTTGGTGCCGTGGTCGCGCAGCAGCGTCATCCAGGCGTCGAACGCGCCCGGCACCGCGGCGGCGAGCGGGCCCGTGCCGGGTACGAGATCCAGACCGAGTCCCCTGTAGTGGGCGATCGTCGCTCCGGCGGGTGCGACGCCCTGCCCGCACAGCACCCGCACGGCACCGTCCGCGGGGGCGAGGATGATCGGGACCTCGCCCGCGGGTCCGTTGAGGTGGGGTTCGACGACGTGCAGGACGAATCCGGCCGCGACGGCGGCGTCGTAGGCGTTGCCGCCGTCCTCCAGGACGGCCATCGCGGACTGCGAGGCGAGCCAGTGCGTGGAGGACACCATGCCGAAGGAACCCTGCAGGGTCGGACGAGTCGTGAAAAGCATCTGTCACCTCGGTGTTTGCGTGCGCCGGTCGGCCCATCGAACATCAGAGCGCCTCGACCGCTACCGCCGAGAACACTTCACCCACCCGGCGTGGGCAACTGCCGGGGTGACGGTGTCCGGGCTCGGCCCTCGACACCGCGGGGTTCGCGACCGGTCGGTAGGGTGTGCGGCTCGACGAAGATCAACCGCGCGCGGCCGGGGGGTCGTTGGGGGAAGGGGCGGGCCGTGGGCAATCTGCCCGGTGCATTCGCGACGCCTCGGATTCTGCGTCATTTCGGGGCCACCGGCGAGCACATGCCTCCGGAGGGCACCGCGGCGGCGGACGCACCGGCCGGACATTCAGCCAAGGAGAGACACACAGGCAATGGAAGCAACCCCGCCCCTCCGATCCCACGACGACGGCACCACGGTGGGACTGTTCTGGGTCACCGCGGACGGCGCGTACGTGGGTGCCCCCTCGGCGGCGCCGGCTCCTCGCGTGGTGCTCAGGGCCTCAGGGCCCCGCGTCACCGGTCCGCACGAACGTGACTGGGCGTGGTCCGACATCGAGGGTCTCGAGGTCACCGAAGTCCCGGTCCGCTCCAGGGCGCAACGCTGGGCGACCCACGCCGCGAGCTTCGCCGCGGCAGCCCTGGACGCCTGGGTGCCGAGCAGTCCCACCGAGATGACCGTATCCATCACCGCACCCGACTGCACAGTCCTGACGCCTGTCTACTCCAGCGCCGCCGTCGCCTACTCCGGGCGCGAGGTCGATCTCTCCCGCCAGTTGATCGGCCGCTTCACGCGGGGCACCGCGAGTCCTACCGTCATGACCGAGTGGTGGGAACAGAACCGGCCGGCCAGAGTTCTCCGGTCGCGTGAGCGGGAGGCCCTCCTCGAACTCTGGCTCGCGTCGCCCTGAGCGGGCGCAGACCGAAGACCAGGGCGGAGACGCGCTCCCCGGGTGCCGTCGTGCCGGAGGCCATGGGAGGCGAGAGTTCCCTTTCGGCTTTCCCGTGCGAGAAATGTTCCGAAACACAGTCGAAATGGGAAAACAGGGCCCGGCTCGCGGCGATCCGGGCCCTGCCGCGGTCCGCGAGTGGAGGTGCGGCTCCTTCTGGAGACAGCGACGAAATCAGGTCACTTCCGCGGCGAAGCCTCGACACTCGCCTTGGCGAAGAAGTCATCGGCGATGGCGCGCGCCCTGGGCAGGTCACCGAGCGGCTCGCCGACAATGCGGCCCGCCAGCTCGGCCGCCAAGGCGAAGACGCCTTCGCGCAGTTCCGCCTCGGCGATGATGCGGTCCGCGTCGAGTTGCGCCCTGGCCGCCGCCACCAGGTCTCCGCGCTGCTCCTGGCCCTCGGCACGCAGCGAAGCGAGAAGTTCGGCTCCCTCTTGCGTGGCCGTCTGCCGAATCCGTGCCGCCTCGTGGCGGGCAGCACCGAGCGCCTCCTGGTACTCGGCGTGAATACGCCGAGCGTTCTCCTGAACAGCTTCCGCGCGCTCCGTGGTGCCCCCGATCGCATCCTCGCGTTCATTGAGGGTGTTCTGGATACGCGGAACCAGTAATTTCGCAAACACTCCGAAGACCGAGAGGAAACAAATCAAGCCAACAACGAGTTCGGGAAGAGGTGGATTCAAAGGTCCCATATCGCGAATGATAGCAACGCAGGTTCTATTGCGCGTCGCCACATCATTCGGGGCAGGTGGTCTCCATTCCACAGGGCGAATCAGAGACTTTCCGTCCATTTACGGATTTGTCTCCTGTCCGTCCTGACAGGGGAGGCCCGAGACCCAGACCGAGACCGAGCGCTTCCCCCGCCTTCCCCCTGGAGAGCCACCGGTCCGACTCCAACGACGAAATCCTCAGCCGGCCCAGCACCGCGGGCGCTTGTTCGGGCGGCTCATCCCTGAAGTCTCATCCCCCGGGGCGAGGTGAGGCCCTTGGTGGGGTGGGCGCGGAAGGTCGCCGTCCGGACGGTGGGCGGGCAGGACGCGCCGTTGGGGTGATCCTCCGTCAGCCTGGCGCGGGTGCTGTCCTCGACGACGGTGTCGCCGCTCTTCACGGACGTCACGGTGAGCCGCACCGGCGCGGTGGACGCGCCGACGCCGTCGGGAAGTCGGACCGAAAGCAGGGCGAACGGGTCATCGGGATCGCCCGACGCCCGCTCTTCGCAGGTGCCGCGCACGCACAGCCGGATCTTCGCCGCGTCCAGGCTGCCGAAGTCGGCGGGCCGCCACACGGCGGAGACCTGCGAGTCCGCATCGGCCTTGGTGCACGGTGCGTCCTGGCCGAGGAGCGAGCATCCCGTCAGGATTGCCGCCAGCAGCGGTACGAGAAGGAGTCGGCGCATGTCAGTGCCACTCTATCGGCGCTCAGGACGCGGGTGCCCAGGCCGTCGTCCCGAGCGTGTTCTCCGGACCGATGTCGAGGTAGTCCGACAGCCGCAGGGTGACGGCGTCCTGTCCCTTCTGCGGTGCGACGCGCAGATACACGCCGTGCTGGGCCGCCATCCGCCAGTAGAGGGCCGCATGTGCGCTGTCGCCCGGGTTCAGCGTGAAGGGCTCGGGGCCGGGGTCGGCGGGCGCCATGGGCACCTTGTCCGTCCCCACCACACTGTGCACCCCGCTCATCGGGGCACCCTCCTCATCGAGGACCTGGCCGATGGCCGGGTAGCCGTTCACCTTGTACGGCCGCTTGCCGCAGTCGGTGAGGGTCAGCGTCACGGCACGCAGGCCCATGGCCGCGTTGACGAGTCCGGTTTCGAGGCGCAGGCCGGACGGCGGGCAGCCACGGCCCTGTTGCACCGGTGACGACTTCGAGGGCTCGGGCACTTCGATGACGAGCGAATCCGGACCGGAGGACCGGTCCGGGACGTGTGTCCGCCCGGGGTCGCGCTCACGGTCGAGTTCGGCGGACAGGCCGCACCCGCTGGTGGTCGTGGCGACCAGGCAGGCGAGGACGACCGGGCGGACCCACTTCGCCCGGATGCCGGCGGCCCGGGACCGGTCACCTCGTGGGGGCGCGGCGACAGTGGAGGCACCGGCCTGCTTCGGACGCTGGGCGGCAGCTGCCGCGTCTGCCCGTTCCGGGCTGGTCGCGATCACGGGCCGATCATGGCACGGAAGTCCGGCGGAGGGCATCACCGCGCCTGCCCTCGCGCCGTCACCAGGCCCGACTCGTAGGCGAAGACGACGAGTTGGGCCCGGTCGCGGGCGGCCAGCTTCGTCATCGCGCGGCTGATGTGGGTCTTGCCGTCAGCGGACTGATGACCATGTGCGTGGCGATCTCCTCGTTGCTCAGGCCACGCGCGGCGAGCGCGGTGACCTCGCGTTCGCGGCGGGTGAGGCTTTCGAGGCCCGGCGCCGTGGCCCGGTCGGGAGGCCGGGCGACGAACTCCCCGATGAGGGTGCGGGTCACCGAGGGCGACAGCAACGCCTCCCCGTGGGAGACGACTTCGGTGGCCTGGAGCAGATCGGCGGGCTCGGTGTCCTTGAGCAGAAATCCGCTCGCCCCGACCCGCAGCGCCTCGAAGACGTACTCGTCCAGGCCGTGGTCGGTGAGGATGAGACGCGTACACCCAACTGGCTTCGGACTTCGGTATGGAGCGTCCGGCCACCTTCGTCGCCCTCTCCTCCGCGCCCGAACTGCTCACCGCCACATGGGTATTGACTCGGGAGTCACTGATCGCGGGTGCAGGCGACCGGACCGGGAAGGAACTCGCCGCGCCCGGAGTGTCGTTGGCCAACCGGTGCCCCTTCCGCGTGGACGCGCACACGATGTTGCTGTACGCCACCGGGGACCATTCCCCCGTCGAAGCGATCGCACTCGGGGAGACACCCTCGGACGAGCGGCAGGCACGCGTGCCGGGCGAGACGGACGCCCGGAGCACCGGAGTTGACGCCGTATCCGTTCCCCGCCGCGCACGCCCCGGCGCACCTCGGCACCATGCTCACCTTCCACCTTGCTTTCGGGCGGGGTGCCTGCGTCCTTCAGGGCCGGGGTGAATGCCCGACTGTGCGCCGCCGGCCCGCACCGGGTGCGGGTCTCACGCTGCTCGACGCCCCGGACGGGTCCCGACCGGGCACGGGGCACCTCCGTCGGCCCCGCCTGCGCCGCACTGCGTGACGCCGCCACCGCGGGCGGAGGACTGCTCGACGAGGCGGACCGTGCCCTCGTAGGGGAAACGCTCCGGGGATGGGACAGCGCGCATCCGTCACTCGCGCGGAAGGGCCTCCCGGACCGTTCACGTCCGGGAGCGCGGCCGGCGCCGCTGGCCGCCCTCGCCCCGTACCGCATCACGGACGCGGAATGGCGGAATACAGAGCAGGCAGCGATCGCCGGGGCGAACAAAACAGGCATCCCGCGACAGCATCAGCCAATCGCCGCCAAGGTGAGTCACTGTCACTACCCGGGCACGAAGTCGGCCGGCCCTTCCGCACCACAGCGTCTCGTGTGACACTGGCGTCCCGTCCGCAGTGCGGACCGTCTCCGCACCATCCCCCACGAGAAGTGCGCTTTGGGTTCTCTTCCTCTGCCGCTCGCGCTCGCCGCGCGCCTGCTGCCGGTCGCTCTGCTCGCCTCCGCGGGCTGGGCCCTGGCCGCGGGCCCGTCCGCAGCGACCCCCAACGCCGAGGACAAATCAACGCAGAAGCAGACAAACGGCTCACCATCGGCTCCTTCGGCCTCGACTGCCGTCAAGAAGTTCGCCGCGTCACCGGCCCCCTGCGGCGGCATCCAGGTCGCGACGATCAAGTCCCTGGTCCCCGGCGCCAAGACAGCCGGCCAGGAGATCGCGTCGACCGACAAGGCGCTGCGCCGCACCTGTTCGTGGAACGCGCTGAAGGGCTTCGACTACCGCTGGCTCGACGTCTCGTACGAGATCAAGGAGTCGGACGCCGCGGCGAAGAAGGCCTACAAGGACCGCGTCGCCGCCAAGAGCGGCGGCGGGGCGGTGCCGGGTGTCGGCGACTCCGCCTACTCCGTGGTCAATCTCAGTACCGAGGACAAGCAGCAGACCCGCGAGGGCGTGGTGATCGTCCAGGCGTCCAACGCGCTCGTGGTCGTCACCTACAACGGCAGTGACTTCGAGACCAAGAAGGCGCCCGGCACCGAAGAGATCAACAAGGGTGCCATCAAGGCGGCCAAGGACGCGACGGCGGCACTGAAAGCCGGCGGGTAGAACTGACTGCGGCACCGAAGGACGGCCAGAAGATCTGGCCGCCCTCCGGTCGCCGCGGTCAGACCGTGGTTCGGTCCTTTCCGCGCAGCAGCATCAGGGCCAAGTACAGGGCCATCGACGTGCCGAGACCGACCGCCCATCCGTAGTCGGCGAGCGATTCCAGCGCCGGGATGGGCCGTCCGTCGATCAGCGGGTGGAAGTCCGCGCCGCCGACGGCCAGGACGCCGCCGGTGACGAAGGCGGCCACGGCGCGCCAGTTCCAGCCGCCGTCGTACCAGTAGCGGCCGCCCGTGCGGTACAGGTCGGCGAGGTCGAGCTTGGTGCGGCGCAGGATCCAGTAGTCGGCGATGAGGATGCCGGCGACCGTCCCGAGCAGACCGCCGACCAGGCCGAGCCAGGTGAAGATGTAGCCCTGCGGGTCGGAGTACAGCTTCCACGGGAAGATCAGCACACCGAGGACACAGGTGGCGAGCGCGCCGGTCCGGAAGTTGATCTTCCGGGGCGCGATGTTGGAGAAGTCGAAGGCCGGGGAGACCAGGTTGGCCGCGATGTTCACGGACAGTGTCGCGACCAGCACGGTGACCAGCGCGAAGATGATGCCGGCGACGTTGTCCGTCTTCGCGGCCAGCTGGACCGGGTCCCAGATGGCCTTGCCGTACACCGCCTGCGAGCCCGAGGTGACCATGACGGACAGGAAGGCGAAGAGCGTCATCGTGGTGGGAAGGCCGAGTGCCTGCCCCCAGGTCTGCGCCTTCTGGCTCTTTCCGTACCGGGTGAAGTCCGGGATGTTCAGCGACAGGGTGGACCAGAAGCCGATCATGCCCATCAGGGAGGGCCAGAACAGCTTCCAGAAGTCACCGCCCCAGCCGAGCTTCGACGGCTGGTCGAGCAGCGGCCCGAAGCCGCCGGCCTTGCTGCTCATCCACCACAGCATCACGCCGGCGCCGACGAGCACGAAGGGCGCGGCCCAGTTCTCGAACCGGCGGATGGTCTCCATACCCCGGTAGATGATGGCTACTTGGAGCGCCCAGAAGATCGCGAACGACAGCCACATGGTCCAGGCGTGACCGCCGACCTGCGAGGCGTTCCTCCAGCCGTCGCCGAAGAGCTTGCCCGCGAGGAAGTAGATCGCCTCGCCGCCGATCCAGGTCTGGATGCCGAACCAGCCACACGCCACCAACGCCCTTACGACAGCGGGGAGGTTGGCCCCGCGGACCCCGAAGGAGGCGCGGGCGAAGACCGGGAAGGGGATGCCGTACTTCGGTCCCGCGTGCCCGGTGAGCAGCATCGGGACGAGCACGATGAGGTTCGCCAGGGCGATGGTGAGGACGGCCTGCTTCCAGTCCATGCCGACGGCTATCAGGCCCGAAGCCAGCGTCCAGGAAGCGGTGTTGTGGGCCATGCCGACCCACAGGGCCGAGAAGTTGTACGTGGTCCAGGTGCGCTTCTCGACCGGGACCGGCAGCAGGTCCTCGTTGGCGTAGGGGCCGGTGGGCGCGGGAGCGTCGGGTGCGATCTCCACCCGGCCGTCGGGGAGCGTGACCTGTCCGGCGGGCGGGCTGTCCGGGGGGACGGTTTCTGTCATGAGCAGGCCAATCAATGAGGAGTGACGGGAAAGGCCGTGCGGGGACGAACTGCGGGGGGGTGCGCGGGGAGCGCCCTGGTCCCCTTCCCGGGACGGCGGGAAGGGGAGACTGAGGGGGCGGCCTTCGGTTACTGCCCGTTGACGCCGGGGATGACCCGTGTTCCGTACGCGTCGATGGTGGCCTCCTGGGCGTCGTGCATGTCGTAGACGGCGAACTGGTCGACGCCGAGCTCGCGCAGCGCGTTCAGCTTCTCGATGTGCCGCTCGGCCGTGCCGATCAGACAGAACCGGTCGACGATCTCGTCGGGCACGAACGCCGTGTCGGGGTTGTCGGCCCGTCCGTGGTGCGAGTAGTCGTACCCCTCCCGGGCCTTGATGTACTCGGTGAGTTCGTCGGGTACGGCGGCCGAGTGCTCGCCGTACTTGGAGACCAGGTCGGCGACGTGGTTGCCGACCATGCCGCCGAACCAGCGGCACTGCTCACGGGCGTGGGCGAGCGCCTCCGGCGAGTCGTCCTCGGTGATGTACGCGGGCGCGGCCACGCAGATCTTCACCTCGGCGGGGTCGCGCCCGGCCTCGGCCGCCGCGTCCTTCACGGCCTTGACCATGTACTCGGTGAGGTAGAG
Organism: Streptomyces sp. NPDC002742; assembly: GCF_042888885.1. Classification (NCBI taxonomy): domain Bacteria; kingdom Bacillati; phylum Actinomycetota; class Actinomycetes; order Kitasatosporales; family Streptomycetaceae; genus Streptomyces; species Streptomyces sp. NPDC002742. The sequence continues at coordinate 7,447 of NZ_JBIAQF010000045.1, read as the reverse complement.
GTCGGCGAGCTGGAGGATGAAGCCGTCGGCCTCCTCGCCGGTCATCTTCAGCGCCTTCGGGCCGTACGCGGCCATCCAGACAGGCAGTTCGGCCCCCGGCCTGACCCACGGGAACTTGATGACGGTGCCGCCGAGGTCGGCCTCGTCGCCCCGGCCGAGGGCGCGGATGACCTTCATCGCACCGCTTATGCGGGCGAGCGTGTTGGGCTTGCGTCCGGCGACGCGCATCGCCGAGTCGCCGCGCCCGATGCCGCACACCGTGCGGTTGCCGTACATGTCGTTGAGCGTCGCGAAGGTGGAGGCGGTGACCTCCCAGGTGCGGGTGCCCGGGTTGGTGACCATCGGGCCGACCGTCAGCTTCTCGGTGTTGGCGAGAATCTGACTGTAGATCACAAAGGGTTCCTGCCAGAGCACGGCCGAGTCGAAGGTCCAGCCGTACGTGAAGCCGTTGGCCTCGGCCCGCTTCATCAGCTCGATGACACGGGAGGCCGGGGGGTCTGTCTGCAGGACGAGTCCGAAGTCCATTGGCGCCGCTCCTGGTCGCTCAGAGAAGGTACTGACAGGTGGATCGGGGGGTGTAGACGCCGTGGCCCGCGCGTCCGGTGAACTCCCGCTCGGTGATGACCGGTTCGCCACGCGAGAGCACGGTCTCGACCCGCCCGGTGACGCGCTTGCCCTCGTACGCCGAGTAGTCGACGTTCATGTGGTGGGTCTCGACCGACATGATCTGCTCGGCGTGCGGGTCGTAGATCACGACGTCGGCGTCGGCACCGGGCGCGATGGTGCCCTTCTTCGGGTACAGGCCGAACATCCGGGCCGGGGTGGCGCAGGCGATCTCGATCCAGCGCCGCCGGGAGATGTGACCGTCGACGACGGCCTGGTGCAGCAGGTCCATGCGGTTCTCGACGCCGGGAAGGCCGTTGGGGATCTTCGAGAAGTCGCCGCGGCCCAGCTCCTTCTGGCCGGTGAAGCAGAACGGGCAGTGGTCCGTCGACACGACCTGGAGGTCGTTGGTGCGCAGGCCGCGCCACAGGGCCGCCTGGTGCTCCTTGGGGCGGAGCGGCGTACTGCACACGTACTTCGCACCCTCGAAGTCCGGTTCCGCGAGGTTGTCGGTCGACAGGAACAGGTACTGGGGACAGGTCTCGCCGAAGACGTTCAGGCCTTCGTCGCGCGCGCGGGCGATCTCGGCGACGGCTTCGGTGGCGGAGACGTGCACGACGTAGAGCGGGGCGCCGGCGACCTGGGCGAGCTTGATGGCGCGGTGGGTGGCCTCGGCCTCCAGCAGCGCCTTGCGCACCTCCCCGTGGTAGCGCGGGTCGGTCTCGCCGCGGGCCAGTGCCTGTTCGACGAGCACGTCGATCGCGATGCCGTTCTCGGCGTGCATCATGATGAGCCCGCCGTTCTCGGCGGAGCGCTGCATGGCGCGCAGGATCTGGCCGTCGTCGCTGTAGAAGACGCCGGGGTAGGCCATGAACTGCTTGAACGAGGTGACGCCCTCCTCGACCAGCAGGTCCATCTCCTTGAGCGTCTCCTGGTTGACGTCGGAGACGATCATGTGGAAGGCGTAGTCGATGGCGCACTTGCCGTCGGCCTTGGCGTTCCAGGCGTCGAGGCCCTCACGCAGGGAATGACCGACGCTCTGGACCGCGAAGTCGATGATGGTGGTGGTGCCGCCCCAGGCGGCGGCCCGGGTGCCGGTCTCGAAGGTGTCGGAGGCGAAGGTGCCACCGAAGGGCAGCTCCATGTGGGTGTGGGCGTCGACACCGCCCGGAATGACGTACTTGCCGGTGGCGTCTATGGTCCGCTCGGCCGTCCACGACTCGGCCGCGGGCGTGCCGCTCGCGGCGAGGGCGGCGATCCGGCCGTCCTCGATCAGGACGTCGGCGTGGATCTCGTCGGACGCGGTGATGACGAGACCACCCCGGATGACGGTACGGCTCATGCTCCCTCTCCTTCCGGTCGTGCGTGCGCTGAGGGGGTTGTCGGGCTGTCAGGGACTGAGGTCGGCACTGTTTCCTGGCGAGAGGGCTCGTGAGGCGGTTCGCGAGCGGGACCGTGCGGACCGCCGTGCCGCGGGTGGTTCCGGGCGCCGCCGTCCGGCGCCCGGAACCGGTCCGGGCCCGCGGTCCGGAAAGCCTCCGCGCCCGCGGCCCGGGGAGGCCCTAGGGCGCGGTCAGCGGCCCGTACGTCCCCGGGGCGCGGTCGCGGTAGAACTGCCACCGGTCGCGGACCTCGCGGAGTTTGGCCATGTCCAGGTCGCGGACGACGAGTTCGGTCTCCTTGTCGCTCGCCACCTCGCCGACGAACTGGGCTTCGGGGTCCACGAAGTACGAGGTCCCGTAGAAGTCGTTGTCGCCGTACTCCTCGACGCCCACGCGGTTGATCGCGCCCACGAAGTACTCGTTGGCGACGGCCGCGGCCGGCTGCTCCAGCTGCCAGAGGTAGCCGGACAGGCCGCGTGAGGTCGCCGAGGGGTTGAAGACGATCTCGGCGCCCGCGAGGCCGAGCGCCCGCCAGCCCTCCGGGAAGTGCCGGTCGTAGCAGATGTACACGCCGATCCGGCCGACGGCCGTGTCGAAGACGGGCCAGCCGGAGTTTCCGGGCCGAAAGTAGAACTTCTCCCAGAATCCAGGGACTTGGGGGATGTGGGTCTTGCGGTACTTGCCCAGGTAGGAACCGTCGGCGTCGATCACGGCCGCGGTGTTGTACAGGACGCCGGGCTGCTCCTCCTCGTACATCGGCAGTACGAGGACCAGGCCCAGTTCCTCGGCCAGCGCCTGGAAGCGCCGGACGATCGGACCTTCCGGGATCTGCTCGGCGTACGCGTAGAACTCTTTGTCCTGGACCTGGCAGAAATACGGTCCGTAGAACAGCTCCTGGAAGCACAGGACCTGGGCGCCCTGCGCGGCCGCGTCGCGGGCCGCCTGCTCGTGGACCTGGATCATCGATTCCTTGTCGCCGGTCCATGCGGTCTGGAAGACGGCGGCGCGGATCACTCTGTTCATCGGGACCTCCGGTCGCTCGGTGTGCGAGGAGCCTAGAAAGCCCGGACGGATGCTTTGAGTTGCACCGTGTCACGTCTGAAGCGCTGTGCCGTTCCACGGTGTCACCTCCGCGTAGTTCCGTGTTTCACCTGAGTCGTCGGGTGTTTCGACGTTGTTGCCCATCGGGATCTCACCGTTGTCGTGCGCCTGGAATCCCGTTGGCGCGCGGAGGGCTTCACCGGTGCTGTGCATGGAGCCTCACCGTTGTTGTGCGTCGTGCGCGAGCAGGGCGATGTGGACGGAGGCGGCCTGTTCGAAGTCGTCGAGGTCGACGCCGAGGCGCGCCTGTATGACCTCCAGACGGCGGTAGAGCGCGGGCCGGCTGACGTGGTGGAGCTGTGCGGTGCGGGACTTGTTGCGGCCGGTGGCGAGATAGGTCCGCAGTACGGGCAGCAGCCGCGGGTCCGTCTCCGCCCCCGAGAGCAGCCCGTCGAGCTCCCGTTCCGCGAAGGACTGGACGTGCGGGTCGTCGCGGAGCAGCCGGACCAGGCCGCGCAGATGGACGTCACGCAGCCGCACCAGAGCGGGCTGGTCCAGGTCGGCGGGTGTGTCGGCGGCGGCCTCGGCCACGTGCAGGGCTTCGCGCAGTCCGGCGGGGACGTCGTCCCAGGCGGTTCTGGGTCCGGCGGCGGCCACAGTGGTGGAAACTCCGGTCTCGTGCCGCAGCCGCAGGGCGAAGTGCGCGGCCAGGGCGTCCGCGTCCTGGTCCCGGGCGAGGCTGAGCAGCAGGGCGGTGGCTCCGTCGGACAGTTCGGCGACGAGCCCCGGCAGCCCCAGCAGCCTGAGCACCCGGTCGAGTCGGACGGGATCACCGTTGCGGACCACCAGGGGTACGAAGGTTCGGCGGTTGACGGGCAGTCCGGCGGCCCGCGCTCGCGGCAGGAGCTGGCGGGCCGGTACGACACCGCTCACCAGGTCGGTCAGCAGGCCCTGCGCGGACTCCTCCTCCCAGGTGTGGGCGGAGCCGCCGAGCATGCGGTGCAGGACCAGGGCCTCGGCGGCGCGGTCGGCCAGCAGCCGTCCGGTCGCCGCGTCGCCCCGGTGGCCGCACAGCACGATGCGGCCCCATCTCTCGCCCCGTCCGCCCAGTTCGGCACGGATCCACCCGTCGCCCTCGCTGCCGCCCGCCTGCCGGGCGATGCGGTCCCAGTCGCGCAGCACGTCGTCTACGGCGGAGCGTTCGCCGGCGGTGGCGAGGACCCGGTGGGCCAGGTTGGTGACGACGACGGGGCAGGCGGTGTGCACGGCGATCTCGTCGAGCATCCGCTGGAGCGGGGCCCCGGTGGTGATGAGTCCGGTGAGCGCGGTGCGTACGGCCTCGGAGAGGCTCACGGCGGCGAACTTGCTGCGCACCAGGCGGGACTGGACCTCCTCCGTCAACTCGGCGAAGGGGAAGGGCCGGTGGAGGACCACCATCGGCAGTCCGCAGCGTTCGGCGGCCCGGCGCATCACGTCCGGGGGCGCGGGGAAGGCGCGGCCGAGTCCGAGGACGACCGCGGCGGCCTCGGCGCGGTGCAGCGAGCGGATGTACTCGGCCTGGGCGTCGGGGTCGCCCGCGAGCAACACCCCTGTGGTGAGGACCATTTCGCCGCCGCTGAGCATGACGCCCACGTCGGCGGCCTCGGCGACGTGCACCCAGCGGACGGACCGGTCGAGGTGGCCGGCGCCGGCCACCACCTCGGGCTCTCCGGCGAGCACCCGGTCCAGGGCGAGGACCTGGCGTACCGACAGGGCGGGTTCCAAGGCGGTGGTCATGGCGGCGTTCCCCTTTTTCCGTGGCTCGGTTCGCCTCCGGATCGCTGCGGCCGGTGTCGGTGATCCGGCGCGCGCCCGGCCCTTCGGGTCTTCGCGCGCCCGGTCTTCGACACCGCCCGCCTCTTCGGCTCACCCGCCCTTGCTCAAAATCCGTTACTGGGCCCGCCTCAGGGCGCGTTCCAGGATCGCCGCGCCCTCCTCCGCCTCCGCCACGGTGAGGGAGAGCGGCGGTGCGATGCGCAGCACGCTGGTGTCGTGACCGCCGCCCTTGCCGATCAACAGGCCCTCCTCGCGGGCCGCTTCGAGTACGGCCGCGGCCCCTTCGGGGTTCGCCCGGTCGGTGCCTGGCCGGACGAGCTCGATGCCGATCATCAGTCCGCGCCCGCGCACCTCGCGCACACCGTCGAACCGCGCGGCGACCGCGCGGAGCCGTTCGATGAGCAGGCCGCCGACGCGCCGGGCGTTGCCCTGGAGGTCGTGTTCGAGTAGGTAGGTGAGGTTCGCGAGCCCCGCCGCCATCGTGACGGGTGAACCGCCGAAGGTCGAGATGGAGTTGGAGTCCAGGCCGTTCATGATCTCGGCGCGGGCGACGACGCCGCCGATGGACATGCCGTTGCCGATGCCCTTGGCGAAGGTCAGCATGTCGGGCGGGCCGGAGGCGGCGTGGGCCTGCCAGCCCCAGAAGTGCTCGCCGGTGCGGCCCCAGCCCGTCTGCACCTCGTCGGAGATCCAGAGGATGCCGTGCTCCTGGAGGACGTCGCGGAAGGCCGCGTAGAGGCCGTCGGGCGGTGCGGTGAAGCCGCCGACGCCCTGGACGGGTTCGGCGATCAGCGCGGCGGGCGGGCGCACATGACCGAGCAGGTCTTTGAGGTCCTCGACACAGGCGGCGATGAACGCGTCGTCGCCGAGATCGGCGTACGGGCCGCGGCTGCGGACACCACCGTGCACGTAGAGCGTCTGGAGCGGTGACAGGGAGGTGGGTGACCAGCCCTTGTTGCCGGTGATCCCGACCGCGCTGAACGAGCGGCCGTGGTAGCTGTTGCGCATGGCCAGGATCTGATTGCTCCGCCGGTGGGCGGTGGCCAGCAGCAGGGCCGTGTCGTTGGCCTCGGTGCCGGAGGTGGTGAAGAAGACGCGGGCGTCGGGGATGCCGGACAACTGGGCGACACGCTCGGCGAGTTCGACCATCGGCCGGTTGAGGTAGAGCGTCGAGGAGTGGATGATCCGGCCGGCCTGCTCGCTGACCGCCTTCGTCACCTCGGGCAGGGCGTGAGCGGTCATCGTGGTGAGGATGCCGCCGAAGAAGTCGAGGTACTTGTTGCCGTCCGCGTCCCAGACGTGGCGGCCCTCGCCGTGGGTGATCTCGATCGGGTCCGCGTAGTAGAGGGCGAGCCAGTCGGGCAGGACGGCCTGGTGGCGGGCGTACAGATCGGTCATGGCTGCACCAGCCCTTCGTAGGCGTCGGGGCGCCGGTCGCGGTAGAACGCCCACTGCCGGCGTACTTCCTCGATGAGGCCGAAGTCCAGGTCGCGGACGAGGAGTTCCTCGGCCTTGTCGCCGGCCGTCTCGCCGACGAACTGTCCGCGCGGGTCGACGAAGTACGAGGTCCCGTAGAAGTCGTTGTCGCCGTACTCCTCCTGCCCGACCCGGTTGATCGCGGCGATGAAGTACTCGTTGGCGACGGCCGCCGCGGGCTGTTCCAGCTGCCAGAGGTGGGCGGAGAGGCCGCGGGAGGTGGCGGAGGGGTTGTAGACGAGCTGGGCGCCGTTCAGGCCGAGCTGCCGCCAGCCTTCCGGGAAGTGCCGGTCGTAGCAGATGTAGACGCCGATCCGGCCGACCGCCGTGTCGAAGACGGGCCAGCCGAGGTTGCCGGGCTTGAAGTAGTACTTCTCCCAGAAGCCCTTCACCTGCGGGATGTGGTGCTTGCGGTACTTGCCGAGGTAGGTGCCGTCGGCGTCGATCACGGCCGCGGTGTTGTAGTAGAAGCCGGACTGCTCGACCTCGAACACGGGTACGACGATCACCATGCCGGTCTCGCGCGCGAGCTCACACATACGGGTGACGGTGGGCCCGTCGGGGACCGGCTCCGCCCAGCCGTAGTGCTCCGGCTCCTGGACCTGGCAGAAGTAGGGGGCGTTGAAGACTTCCTGGAATCCGATGACCTTGGCACCCTGCCGGGCCGCCTCGCGGGCGTGTTCCTCGTGCTTGGCGACCATGGATGCGGTGTCACCGGTCCAGGTGGCCTGGACCAGGGCGGCACGTACGACGTTGGCCATGAGCTGCTCCTTCGACGGGACGTCAGAGAGCCTCTACGCCCGTAGACAAAGGCTGTAGAGGCTCGAAAGTAAGCCCCCCGGACAGCCTTGCCAAGACCATCGTCGTTAACCCGCTGAGTCGATCACGTTTCTGACCCCCACGGGTGAGTGACGTGGCCCGTGGGGCCGGACGGTGCGGCCGATCGGAGGACCGGGCGATCCTCCTCGCCCGCGCGCGCACCGCCGTCCGCGCGCGGGGGCGGCCGGGCTCGCCCCGTCGTCCTCCGCCGCCCTTCCCCCGTTATCTTCTTCGCGGTTCCGCAACGGGACCGCTGGCCTCCGGGCCCGGCATGACTGTGTCCCCCTGTCGAAAGCATGACCTGGGGGGTG
>NZ_JBIAQF010000044.1:0-56611 GCF_042888885.1 Streptomyces sp. NPDC002742 | reverse complement strand
CGAGAAGAAGGACCAGGCCGCCAACCGGAAGAAGAAGGGCGCCGGAGGCGGCCGGCCCGTCAGCCACGACACCGATCTCTATAAGGAGCGCAACAGCGTCGAGCGCCTGATCAACAAACTGAAAGCCTGGCGGGGGATCGCCACGCGATACGACAAGTCGCCCGAGAGCTACCTCGCCGGCCTCCACCTCCGCACCGCAATGATCTGGATCGACGATCTCCTGAAAGCCGCCAACTGATCACGACATCACACACGCCCTAGTTCTCGCAGTCAGGACAGCCCGCCGACGGGGGCGGCTGGGGAAAGGCTCGGTTCCCGTCCAGCCAGTCCGTCAGCCACTGCGCCAGAGTGAAGCGCTCCCGGAAGAGGCAATGCCGCTCACAGCGTGAATTGGGTTCCCAGCCCCACATGCGACCGTCTGGCGTGCTGAAATCGACGAACCACCAGACGGCGCAGCCAAGCGTCATCAGCGGCACCGTGTGGCGCGGCGGATCCGAAGGATCCGGGTGAGCTGCGGCTGCGCGCGTGAACTGGAGGAGTGACTCCTCTTCGCTGAACCACTGACCGGTATTGGTGAGGGACATGACTCGGCTACTGGGTCCGAACCCACCATTGGCGACCTCGAGGTACAAGCGTCGCAGCAAGGTAGGCATGGGCCATCCCACGATGGCTTCGAGCTCCACCACTGCTTCTTCAGGCGCCGGCGGAGGCAGCCGGTGTGCCTGCGCAAAAGCCTGTACCCGCCCGACGATCTCATCTTCTCCCACCTGGTGATCATCGAGGTCGAACCCCTCGCTCGTCCATATCCATCCCCCAAACCATCCCCACCTGCTCCCAAGGCGCGGTTGAGCCGAACATCGAGGTCACCCTCCGCGACCGCTACCCAAGATCTGTGCCAGAACCCGTTCTCGTGAACAAAGCCAGTCGCCCTCGCCGCAGCGCAGCACCAGGACGCGATCGTCGATGTCGCGGACGGTGGCGCAGCCGGCTCTCCTCCGAGGCGGCGTGGGGGCCGCCATACCTTTCGGTATGCGGCTCGGTGAGCCAAGGTCGGATTCCCACACACAACTAGCGACAAGAATACTTGTCGCTATGGAATCCACTCTGGACGACTTCTGGCGTGACGTCATGCCCCTGCAGGAGCCCCCGTACCGGGAACCCGGCGACGACGAGGTCCTGCAACTCCAAGACCAGGTGGCTGAAGCCGCCCGTGTTCTGACCCGTGCGATCTCCACGCGCGCGTCCGCCTACCGCGCCGAAGGTCAAGAAGCCCCCAACGGCATCATGATCTCGCCGGACTGGCAACTCACGTACCTGTACGCCCTTCACGAGATCGAGGGCATCGCCAGGCGCATTGCTGACAGCGCGGCGCGCACCGCCGGCGGCACCGGAGCCAGCTACGCGCAGCTCGGGGCGGCTTGGGGGATCACCAAGCAGGCGGCGAGGCTGCGCTGGCCCGGTGCCGTGCGCAAGCCCGACGGCTCCAGTGGCGAAGGCGAACCGTTCGAGCTCCGGCTCGGCGGGGGTGTCGCCGAGATCATTCAGCTCCCTGGCGAGGGAGGGTTCATCTGGGAGGCCGCTGGAGCCAACGGCACCAGCGGCCAGGCCGGGCAACCGTACAGAACCCGGACCGAGGCCGCAGCCCACGCCGGCGCCTTCCTTGCCCGGCACGCGACCCCGGGCGACGATCCCGACGGAGCGCACGACGGCTGCATCGAACCCCACCTCGGCCCCGACGGCTACGTCGACTGCGACGGCACACCCCTCTGAATCCACGCGGCACGAACGCCGTGGAACCGCCGCCGGACTGGCGTGAAGCAAACCTGTGAGACCGGCCCGGCCCCCGACAAGGCCGTATAAGGAGCGTCATGGACTTCCGCCCCATCCCCCGCGCCCCCGAAGCCTTCCAGCAGTCCGTCACGGCCTAGGACATCCAGGCGATTGCCCTGCGTGCCTTCGGCCGCGGCGTCCGCGTCACCTCGGCGGTCGAGCTGAGAGGCGGTATGTACAACAACACCTACCGGCTCCGCGCGGACGGCGGGCCGGTCATCCTGCGTATCGCCCCCGCTCGGCAACGGCAGTTCGCCAGCGAGCACGAGCTGATGCGCAACGAATACGCCGCTGTCCCCTTCCTCGCTCCCATCGCCGGCCTCGTTCCGCGCGTCCTGGCCGCCGACTGGTCGCAGGAGATCACCGGCCGGGACTGGATGGTGCAGAGCCACCTCGACGGCACGCCTGCCCCCGACCGTCTCGGCGACTACCCCCGCACCCTCTGGCCGGGCTTCTTCGCCCAGCTCGGCACGATCACGAAGGACATCCACGCCGTACGCGGCTCGCGCTTCGGGCCCGTCGCCGGACCCGGCTATGCCACATGGAGTGAGGCCGTGCTGGCCTCCCTGTCCGCCATTGCGGACGATGTCAGCCGCGCCGGGCTGGACGCCGCCGACGTACGCAAGGTCGCTGACCTTGCAGCCGAACACCACAAGGTCCTGGACGAGATCACCGAACCCCGGCTGCTCACCGGCGATCTGTGGACCGTGAACACGATGCTCGCGGCCGCCCCCACGCCGGTCATCAGCGGTGTTCTCGACCTGGACCGCACCCTGTGGGGCGATCGGGCTGCCGACTGGACCATCCGTATGGCCAGCGCCAAGACGGATGAACGCACGGCATTCTGGGACACCTACGGTCCCCGCGCCGCCACGTCCTCCGACGCCTGGCGAGCGCTCATCTACGAGGCGCGGCACCTGGGGGCGATCCGGCTGGAGCGGCACCGCCTCCACAACCCCTCCGGTGTCGATGACACGTACACCTCCATGGCTGCCGTTCTGACCAAGCTGATCTGAACGTCGACGCCTGCCGCCCAGTGCCGCCGTCCTCCTTCTTCACCGCGCTCGCCACGGCGTAGCCCACGCGGCCCTCGCTCAGTCTCGTACGGCGGTGACGGCGACGCGGCGCAGCAGGTGTGCGGTGGGCAGGCGCCGGCGGGCCTCGCCCTGAAGTCCGGCGAGTGCCGAGCCGGGCTCGGCGTGCAGGGTCAGCGCGGTGCGGTAGATCCCCTGGTAGGCGTCGTCCCAGGCCGGGGTGCTGGTGCAGTGCACACCGGTGAAGCCCGCCGTGTGCAGCACGCGAGTCCAGTCGGTGTGCCGGTGGCGTGGTGGCAGGTGCTCGTCGCCGCGGGTGTGCGGGTGCCAGCCGGTGAGGACCAGGCGGCCGCCGGGCTTGAGGATGCGCAGGGCCTGGCGGGCGGCAGCGACGCGGTCGGGGGCGTACTGCAGGGCGTCCAACGCCAGGACCCGGTCCACGCATTGGCCGGTGAGGGGGAGGCGGGCGAGGTCGGCCACGGCGAAAGCCGCGTCGGCTGCGAAGGGTGCGGCCCGGTGGCGGGCCTGGGCGATGGCGACCGGGGAGAAGTCGATGCCGACCAGGGCCGCGTGTGCACGGGCGGCGAGCCACAGGCCGGGACCGCCGCGGCCGCAGCCCAGATCGGCCAGGATCTGCCGGGGGCGTAGGTCGAGTTGGCGGGCGATGTGGTGGAGCAGGTCGGCGCAGAGGAAGGAGAACAGGTCGAGGTCTGGTGGCAGGTCCGGGTCGACCAGGCGCGCGATCGTGCTGAATCGTCGCTGGTGTTGTCGAGGCTGCCATCAAGGTTGCCGACGCGGCAGAAGTCTCCGTCGCCGCGTACGACGTAGCGCCAGGTGAACGCCATACACGACCCAGCGTCAGGGTGAGCTCGGCGATCCGCCACCCACCGTCGGACCGGCGCAGGCCGAATGTGTAGACCCCGGTCGAGATCATCTGGATGCTCTCGCCGGTGTTCCTCGTCTGCACCAGGTAGGCCCGCACCTCAGCGGCGGTGGCGTCCGTTGTCGTGACCACGACATTGGCCAGGTGGTGCCGCACCCTTCCGGTCTGGACCGTGTGCCCGTCACGGACGAAGTCGAGCACCGCCGCGCGTCCGGCAACTGGGCCGAGCACTCCCTGTCCGGGCATCGTGAAGGTCCAGGTGGTGTCTTCGGTCAGGACCGCTTCCAGCTCGGGCACATTCAGCTCGTCCAGGGCGTGGGCGTAGTTCGCCACCGCCTGCTGGAGTTCGGCGATCACGAGACCATCGTCAGCACGATCTTGCCTTGGAGGTGGCCCTGCGCGGCTCGCTTGTGTGCGTTGCCCGCTTCGGGCAGCGGGTAGGTGCTGTCCACCCCGACCTGGAGCTTGCCCTCGCCGAACAGGCGCCCGATCTCGGCGAGCTGGGGACCGTTGGAACGCACCTGAATGTTCGAGACTGTGATGCCCAGACTCGCCGTCTCTTCCGGGTCGTACTCGGCGAAGAACACCGGAAGCATGGTGCCGCCGCGCTTGAGCACGCTCAGAAGGCGTGAGCTGTCCGGGCCCCCGACGGTGTCAATCACCAGGTCCACACCGCTGACCACGTCCGCGGCCTGCGTCCTGGTGTAGTCGATGAACTCATCGGCGCCGAGCTTGCGCAGGAACTGCTCGTGCCGGCCCGAGGCCACCGCGATGACGTGTGCCCCCTTCCATTTCGCCAGTTGCACCGCGAAGTGGCCCACTCCACCGGCGGCCCCGTTGACCAGCACGGTCATCCCTGGCGTGATCGGCACCGGCCGGTGCACCTGACCGGTGAATGGAGACGGCACGTCGTGGCCGAGCTCAACCAGGTACTGCCAGGCCGTAAGCACGGCCATCGGCCCCCCAGCCGCCTGCACGTGGTCGATACCGGCCGGCTTGTGAGCCAGGTCCGAAGCCGGCGCGGCCACGTACTCGGCGTACGTCCGGCCGTCGAATCCGGGGAACCGCAGCATGCCGAAGACCTCGTCACCGACGGCGAACCCCAGCACGTCCGGAGCGACCGCCTGGACCACGCCCGACATGTCCGTTCCGGGGATCAGAGGGAACTCCAGCGCCGGCCTCATCTCGGCCGGCATGACCTTCATCCCCTCACGCAGGTACCAGTCCGGCGGGTTGATGCCCGCCGCGTGCACCCGGACGAGCACCTCGCCCGGGCCGATCTCGGGAACCGGCACCTCGTCATACTGCAAAACTTCCGGCCCGCCCACTTCGTGGAACTGGATCGCCTTCATCGCGCCTGTCGCTTTCCTGGGGAAACGTTGCTCCTTCAGTCAAGGCCCAGGACGGCATGGCCGTCCAAGACCGGTTCGGCAACCTGCTCATTCCGAAACGGCATGACGCGTACGCTGGAAGGGTGAACGATCTCGGACAGGACCTGGAACTGCGGCTGGTGCGCTACTTCACCGTGGTGGCGGCACACCAGCACTTCGGCCGGGCTGCCGCCGACTTGCACGTGGCCCAGCCCGCGCTGAGCCGCCAGATCCAACGGCTCGAGAAGTATCTCGGCGTACGGCTGCTGGACCGCACACCCCAGGGCACCCGGCTCACTCCGGCCGGCCAGAGCTTCCTCCCCCGGGCCCAAGCCCTGCTGCAGGCAGCCCGCCAGGCCGAGCTGGCCGTGCGTGAACAAGCCGAGACCCAACGAATCGTCATCGGCTACGTCGAAGACCTGGTGATCACTGCCGCCGTACGGGAACTGCGCCGTCGTTATCCGGACGCCGAGATCGCCACCCGGCATCTGAGCTGCCGCAACGTCGGGGCGCTGTCCGACAAGCGCGTCGACGCCCTGATCTCGCGGGCCCCGCTGCCGTTCGCCGCCAACGACGTATTCACCACCCCGCTGTACGAGGAGCCCCGGATGCTCGCGGTCCCGCGCGGCCATCCCCTGGCCGACCGCGCGTCGGTGACCGCGGAAGAACTGGCCGGCGAGGAGGCGGCGCCGTGCGCGTTCGAGACTGCGGACTGGACTTCCTACCGGATCCTCGGGGCCGGCCTGCCGCCGATCGAGAGCTACGAGGACAAGCTCGAACTCGTCGCGAGTGGCAGGGCGATCGCCGTGCTACCTGTCGGCGATCGGCGTAGCTCACTGCGTCCCGACCTCGTCACCATCCCGATCGAGGACGCTCCCCCCAGCCAGGTCGTCCTGGTCAGCCGCAAGGGCGACCCGAATCCGATGATCAGGAATCTCCGGCTGGCTGCCAAGACCGTCCTGACCGCCCCGGCAGCCTGACCTGGACCAGCCGACCCGCTTGGCGCTGAACTGCACCAAGCGGGGCTCGCGCGCGCCATGTTCGTCGCACATCTGCCGGTATCGCTCGGGGCTACGTTGTGCCGGCTCAGCGTCCGACCGTTTGGAACGGCGATCAAACACGCCGTCTCGACCAGGAACCGTTGCCGCATCGCATGAGGGTGCAGGCAAGCTTCAGATCCGACCAGGTCAACACGCACGTATTGTTCAGGGTCGTCGTTGAGATACGTTCCGGAGCCCTGCCTGTTGCGAGCGGCAGCCCGGCAGCGCCTAGATGTTGCAGGTCAGGACCTTGCGGTCCCGGAAGGCGATGGCGGGCCTCGCCCTGTCTGCGATGAACGTCTTGCTGAAAAGGACTCAAAGAGCCCCGGTCTTCCTCAGGTGGCCGAGGTGGCGGTCAACCTGTGCCACCTCCTCTCGAGAAAGGACCGCAGGGGCCCACTGCCGGGCATCGCCGTGGGCGATGAACCCTTCGGGCAACTCGATCCCGTAGTGCTGCACGTAGTCAGCTGCGTCGAGTCGCCAGAAGAATTGCCCGTCGCTCATGATGGCGGTACCGCCGGGCCGGGAGAACTTGTTGCCCAAGACGTCCTCCGAAAATCCCATCAGGGCGATGATGGGGGTACCGGAGCGAAGGTAATCGACGATCCTTCCCCGTTCCTCTCTGGATATAGCACCCACCCGCTGTCGGAGCTCGTTGGCATTTTCCGAAAAGGTGGACTGGCTCGCGATCCTGCCGAATATCCCCAAGGGAGCGACGTTTGTCATGCAAATCTTCCAGACCGTAGGTGCGACCTCTTCGGCGGGGAGAGGGAGGCCCGCCGCGACTTCGACAGGGGACAACGTCAATCTACTAAAGATATCGAAGGTCTGTTTGCGGGCCGCTGGCTGCCGTCTTCAGGCACCTCCGGCCACGGCAAACGTGACCTCAGCTTGGGAAGCTGCGGTCACTTGGGGGGGATGGTTCGGCCAGTGATCTGGGCGAACGGCGCGGGCGCGGCCTGCTCGGGCTTGGCTGCTTTCACCGTGATTCCCCGCTGTTCCCCGCCCGATCTGGTGCGACTGCATTGCGCACATGCGGCATCCCGCTTCGGCCGTACCTATCGTTTCTGCGCCCTGTAGTGCTTCATCAGCGCAGCGATCCGTGCAGGGTCCGCCTGGCCGTTCAGCTCGGCCACGAGATCGTCAGGACACAACTCGTAGAGATCCCCCCACCATCGACGCCCTCGGTTGTCCCAGATCCGGTATCCACCTGGCACACCCCGGGCTACGTAGCGTCTCCTGCTCACAGTCCCCCCGTTCCCGCCGTGCTTCCGCATGCGCTCGCCGGCACGATGGCCTCATGGCCGACCTGGAGCGCATCACGGCAGAGATCATGGCGTACTACCGAGCACTCGACGAGGGCGCCACCCTGCGGCACCACTTCCGCCATGCTGACGAGGACGGCGGTCTCTGGTACATCGAAGCCGTACCCGACCGCAACGAGTTGATCGCCATCAAGCAGGCAGAGCTGACCTCGGCCGGCCAACTCCACCGGTGCAACTGGAGGCACCTGGAGGACGAGCACGGCGGCCTGACAGACCAACGAGGTGGTGCGCGATTGAGGGTGGGGCGTGCCGGCCTGGCGGTTCGGCTTGGGTGGTCACCTCTCGGCGCTGCGGTCGGAGACCAGGCCGGCGATGGCGAGGTGGGTCTGGTCGTAGTACTCGCGGCGGTCGAGGTAGCGCTGGAGGGGGCGCCACTGCTTGTGCTCGGCGTTCGCGTGCTCCACGCAGATACGCTCGCAGGACTGCCGGTGGCGTTCCTTCTCGTACGCTGCCCACTCCTGGGCCGGGGCGTTCTTCTTCGGCTTCAGCGGTGGGGCGCTGACCTGGTCGGGGAACTGCTTGGCCAGGCCTCGGTAGCCGGAGTCGACCTTGGCCTTGACGTCGGGGAACTGTTCGGACAGGTCGGCGATCCCTTCCGTTCTCACGGCACTCTGGTCGTGCATCCGGCCGGGACACGGGTCGGGCTCGGAAAGGTGACCAGCCGGGTAGTGCCGGACACGCGAGTTGTACCAACCGTTTGACACAAATCCCCACTGGGCCACATCTTGTACTCACTGCTTGATACAAGCGGTGAGTACAAGTACGAGCACACGGGGGTTTCTCATGCGCGAACTCGGCACCGTCCCAAGCCCGACCGCCACCGACCGCTATGCGCGCTGGGCCGGGCTGCTCGTCGGACTCGTCGCCGCCCGCCAGGTCGGCTCGAACGACGGCCTCGGCGTCGGCATCCTGTACGCCATCCCGGTGTTCGGGCTCTGCGCGGTCGCTGGCGTCCTGGTGGGCGACGCGCTGACACCGCCGCCGCGGGGAACCGTCCGCACGGCCGGTCTCGCGCCGCGCCGCATTCGCGACTACGTGCCACCGCGCATGACCCTGCTGCTCCTCGCCGAGGCCGCCGTCCTCGTCGTCCTGCTGGCGGTGGCCGCCGTGGCCGCCTCGCCCGACGACATGGGCCGCGCCGGGCGCTCCCTGACCGTGACCTGCCCGGACGGAAGCACGGCGAGCACGAGCCCCTGGCCGGGCCTCTTTTACGGCCTGCCCATCCTCGCCGCCCTCGCCGTCTCCACCACCGCGTGCGTCTGGTCCCTGACCCGGATCGCCCGCCGCCCCGGCGACGAGCAGACCCGCCGCGACCGGTCGCTGGCGATCGTCGCCGCATGGGGGCTGCTGGTCTCCGCGCCCCTTCTCGGCGCCGCCTCGACGGCGTCGGGCGCGCTGATGAACATCGGCTGCGACGGCACGGTGGGGCGCCTCGCGAACTGGGCACTGTGGCCCACGGCCCTGGTCGCCCTCGTCACCGTGCCGTGGTGTCTGTTCACGGTGATCGCGCCCAAGGCCGGGGTGCGCCGGTGAACGGTCCCGTCGTCCACGTCGACACCGCGAGCCCCGTCCCGCCCTACGAACAGATCCGCGCCCAGCTGGCCGCACTCATCACCACGGGCCGCATGCCGGAGGGGGAACGCCTGCCGACGGTGCGCCAGCTGGCGGCCGACCTGGGCCTGGCGGCGGGCACGGTGGCGAGGGCCTACCGCGAACTGGAGGCGGCGTCCCTGATCCGCACCCGCCGTGGGGCGGGGACACGGGTGGCCCCGCTTCCGGCACCGACCCGGACACCAGACCCGGCCAAACTGGCGGAACTGGCCCTCCGCTTCGTGACCGAGGCCCGGGGCCTGGGCGCGGACAGGGAGACGGTGCAGCGAGCGGTACGGGACGCGCTGGACGAGTAGCGGCTGTACGGGGGCGGGCCCTGCAACCGCCGGCGCGGAGGAGGGCCGGTTGCACAACCGGCGAGGCCACAGCCGACTCCGCGCCGTGGGAGCGGGCCCGGACCACCAGCTGGTGTTCACCGATCGAGTGATCGCGACACTGGTCATCCTGCGTTTCCAACTGCCCCACGCGGCCCTGGCCGTCTTCTACGGTGTGGACCGCTCCACGATCACCCGCGCGGTCCACGAGTGCGCCCGCTGCTGACCGCCCGCGGCTTCGCCGTCCCCGGCGAGCCCCACGTGCGCCTGCACACCCTGGCCGACGTCTTCGCCTACGCCCGCGCCAAGGGCGTCGAACTGCGGCTGGACGGCACCGAGGTGAAGGTGCGACGCCCCAAGGCCAACAAGCCGGGACGGCGCGCCTTCGTCTCGGGGAAACTGCGGCAGAACACCAACAAGGCCACCGTGATCAGCGACGAGGCGGGCCGGACCCTGTGGACCGGCGCGATCCGTCCCGGCCGGATGCATGACCAGAGTGCCGTGAGAACGGAAGGGATCGCCGACCTGTTCGAACAGTTCCCCGACGTCAAGGCCAAGGTCGACTCCGGCTACCGAGGCCTGGCCAAGCAGTTCCCCGACCAGGTCAGCGCCCCACCGCTGAAGCCGAAGAAGAACGCCCCGGCCCAGGAGTGGGCAGCGTACGAGAAGGAACGCCACCGGCAGTCCTGCGAGCGTATCTGCGTGGAGCACGCGAACGCCGAGCACAAGCAGTGGCGCCCCCTCCAGCGCTACCTCGACCGCCGCGAGTACTACGACCAGACCCACCTCGCCATCGCCGGCCTGGTCTCCGACCGCAGCGCCGAGAGGTGACCACCCAAGCCGAACCGCCAGGCCGGCACGCCCCACCCTCAAGCGATCGAACCGATCCTTCCTTTGAGCACCGCAGTTCCCCCTGGGCCCCCGCCTGTTCTGGCACGAGAGTGGCACGGCACGGGGCCCGTGGACTAAATCAGGCCACACGCGCGACGAAGAATTCGAACCGGTACTCCTGTTCGCTGACCGCGGCCACCGTGCGGAGGTCATGCGCGAGGAACACCCATGGGGTGTTCCTCGCCTGCCGGATCGAAGAGAACCAGGCCTGCGGCAGGCTGAACTCGATCCAAGGGGCGAGTTCCAGTTCCGTGTACAGGAAGGCCGACGTGTGGAAGCCGTGCGAAAGAAGGAGCTCCTCCACCCAGGCGTCCAGAGTTTCCTGGGAAACCTCATCGCTCAGTGTCGCATCCGGTTCAGTGGACATGTCCCAGAAACCGCACACGGCTTCCATGACGCGCTCGGGCACACTCGCGGAGGACAGCGTGTGCATGGTGACGGCCTCTGAGGCATCACGCAGTATGCAATCCAGTTCCTGGCGCTCTCGCCGCTCCCTCAGCACACGCCGCAACTCGCTAACCACCGCATTTGCCCTGTTCGTAGTAGAGATGGTGCTTCGGTTTCATTTCCTTGTAGATCTTTCCGGTCATGTTCACATCTGCAGGCTCGCCCGCCTGCGGAGTTCCGGCATGGAAATGTGAAAGCGGCGCATTGGGATCCGCTGTGTTCTCGGCGATGACACGCATGCCGTGCGGTGTCTCGTACTCGGTCCGTCACTGGCGTACTCAAAGAGTCCCACGGACCACTGACAATCGGCAGAGCGAGAACACAGCCGAGCAGGCATCAAGGCGCAACCGCGGGCGACTCAGTTCTCCGCGACCGACAGGATCGGGCCCGCCGGGTCATTCCGGCCTGTACGAGAACCGAGTGCTCACCTCGGCCGCTCGGGTGCGCCTGGTCACGTCGTTGCTTCGAATGGGTCTTCGAGGCCGGTAACGGCTGGCACCGACGCCTCGTTCGCCATGCATCCGCTCGGAGACGGCGGATCGGCATCGGCCCAGATCTGCTGCGGCTGCCGTACCCGGTGGTGAGTGGAGGGCAGTGGCAGTGGGGGCAGTGCTGCGCGTGGTTCCTGTCGTGGGTGAGACGACGTGGTCGTTTCAGCACCGGGTCGCGGGCGCCTACCGGCTACAGGTCACCGATCTGACGGTGTGGTGGCGCTGGGCAAATCCGGACCGCGTACCCACGGTGGGCGCCCGGACGGTGAGGTGCTGCTCGATGCCCACGCGCAGGAGCAGCTGACCGGGTGGTACCGGATCCGGCCACCGGTCGGTGTGGGTTCAGCAGAGCATGACGGCAGGTCATAGACCTCTTGCCGGGGCCGCGTTGTCAGTGGTGGGCGATACGTTCGGCGTCTTGGAACCGCTGTGGCACGACAGGAGTGGACGATGACCGAGAGCAGTGTGCTGCCCGCGCTCAGGGTGGTGCTGACGGACGTCAACGAGCGTGTGGTGGAGGCGTGGCGCGCCGCGTTCGCCGACACGCCCGGCATCGAGATCCGCAAGGGCTCGATCCTCGACGAGGACGTCGACGCCTGGGTCACCCCCACCAACTCCCTGGGCCGGATGGACGGCGGGGTCGACGCCGTCATCAAGCGGTACCTGGGGTCCGGCATCCAGGTGCGCGTCCAGCGGGCGATCCGGGACCGGTTCGCCGGACCCATGCCTGTGGGCAGCGCGGTCTGCGTCCCGTCCGGCGCGACCGTTCCCCGGTACCTGATATCGACGCCGACGATGGTGCGGTCCTCGCAGAATGTGAGTGCCACGCTGAACGTGGCGCTGGCGTGCGCGGCTGCTTTCCAGGCCGTTCACCGGCAGAACCGGAAGAAGCCGGGCAGCATCCGGTCCGTGGCGCTGGTCGGGTTGGGGGCGCAGACCGGCCAGGTGCCGGCGCGGGTGTGCGCCAATCTGATGTGGACCGGCTACACGCTCTTTCACGACCACTGGTTCGAGGACGACGACGAGCTGCGCTCCACGATCGTCTCCCAGTTGCACGGAATCGAGAACGCGCCCGTCGACCAGCGGGTACGCATCGTGCCACCGGCGGCCGCCGTGCCGACGCCCGTAGCTCCCGCTCCCTCCTCTCCTTCCGCCACGACGAGTGAAGGCGCCTCCGCCATGACCGGATCGGGGCCCGGTGTCCCGGCTCCGGGCCAGCCGCCGCAGTCCCAGTCCGGTGCGATCGACCCCCTCGCCCTGAGCGAGCTCTTCGACGGCGGCGGGGAGTCCTGGCTCCCGCTGCTGAAGCCGGTCATCGAGGCGCAGCCGGACGCCGCGCGGTTCATCGGGAAGGGCCGCAGCCCTGAGGTGGTCCCGGTCCGCGAGCTGACGTTCCAGGCGCTCAAGCCGAACCCGCCGCACAAGTGGAAGGTTGTGGTCTTCGGTCAGAACCCGTATCCGCGGCCGGAGAGCGCCACCGGCATAGCCATGTTCGACAACACCTTCAGTGACTGGAAGGACAGCCGGTTCGGCCGGGTCGTCAGCATTCGGTGCCTCATCAAGGCGGCGGCGATGTGGAAGTACGGCATCGTCAAGAAGACCCCGATCGCCGATGTGCGGGCGCTGCTGAAGGAGCGGGACACGGTCCAGCCGCCGGAGTGGTTCCAGGCGATGCTGACGCAGGGCGTGCTCCTGCTGAACGCGTCGCTGACCGCGAGCGGGGACGGGGCGATGGGGGCCGACCAGCACACGGCGTTCTGGCGGCCGGTCGCCGAGCGGATCGTCGAGGAGATCCTCAAGGCCAAGCAGGACGCGGCCGAGGAGGACCGCGGGGTCGTGTTCGCGTGGTGGGGGGCGCACGCCCGCAGCCTGAAGCGGGTTGTCCTGCGGCTCCAGCAGAAGTACCCGGACGTCGAGGTGCGGCATCTGGACCACGCCAACCCGGCGGCGCAGGGCGACATCTTCTGCGAGGGCGACCATTTCGCCCAGGTCAACGACGCTCTGGCCTCGTTGGGCGCCGACGGCATCGACTGGCTGCCGAGCAAGGGGTGGAACGAAACGGCGGTCGGCGCGGGCGGTGCGGACGGGGGTGCCGCTGCGCGCATGGGCGCTTTCATCGAGTCGACCATGAACCTGCACCAGCTGTACCTGGAACGCCTCACCAGCGTCAAGGACGAGGGCCTGGTCCTGCCCGCGATCACCGGTGTCTTCGACACCCCGCTGATGGACTTCCACGACGCCGTCGCCCCGGTCTCCGCGGCGCTGGCCGGGCTCGCCGGGCACATCCAGCGCTCCCGCGACTTCGGCAAGCAGCGTGCGGACCAGGTGGCCGACGCCGGCCCGTCCGCCGACGCGATCGCCGCGCTCCACCTCTACACCTGTGAGTCGGCCTTCTACCGTGAGATCAACAGCGTTCTGCGCTCCCCCGACCGCACCAGGGTCACGCCCTACCTGCCGTACCTGCGGCTGCTGTTCTCGGCGGTCTCGAAGCTGCCGGCCTACACGCAACCGCTGTGGCGCGGGGTGTCGCTGGACCTTCGGGCGCAGTACCCGGTGGGCCGGACAGTGACCTGGTGGGGCGTCTCCTCCTGTACCTCCGAGCTGAAGGTGGCCAGGGCGTTCTTGGGCAGTCGCGGCAAGCGGACGCTCTTCGAGGTGACGCCGGCCCGGGCGGTCGGGATCAAGCGCTTCTCGGCCTTCACCGGCGAGGAGGAGTACATCCTCACGCCAGGTACCCAGCTCAAGGTGACGGAGGTGAAGAGCGAAGCCCGCGGGCTGTGCACGGTCCGGCTGAGCGAGGTCACGGACACCGCTCCCGTGGTGTCCTGACCCCCCGTTCACGAGGGCCGCGTCGTGGTTGCCGAACGCTCGCGCCTCCCGGCAACGACGCCTCGCCGGGAGGCGGCTGAGCGGCGTCGGCTGACTGACTGGGGGCTGCCGAACAAACCCTCCTTTCGACCTGGTGTGGGCGACAACGCGGGAGGAAGAAGCCAACGCCTGCCCTTCGTCCCCTGGCCCTCGCCGCGGCCCGAGCCCGGGGACGGTGTGATCTGGAAGGCGCCTGAGATTGCCGCGTGGGCGGTGTCAGCGATTTGCTAGCAGGTGGGGAAGCGGGGCTGTCGGGTGACGCGGCCGCGGGCGCAGAGCTGCTTCCGTGCCGCCTGGCCTTCTACCGGCCCCCAGGGGCCGTGGCGGATCCGTGGCAGGGTGTCTGAGTGTCGCCGACCTCATGATGTCTCTCCGTGCCCGGCGAAGCGGACGGTTTCGTGGAGGGTGAACATGGGGTCGGCGCCGGTCAGTTCTGCTGGATCAAAAGAGTTCGCCGGCTTCGGGAAGGGCTTGTTCGACAGAGGTGATCCGGTAGCCGCCACGCTGGTAGAGGCCGCCCTCTCGTCCGTGGACTGTCCAGGCTTTCTCGGCCGCGCCGTCAGGTGATGCCGCCATCAGATGGAGCGTGAGGACCGGTACGTGCGCTGACGAGCCGGCAGCACGTCCCGCTCTGGACCCCGAACTGCGCGAGCTGCTGACCAGCATGCCCCTCATGTCCCAGCTCCCCCGGAAGTTCTCGCGCAACTGCGGCAGTTGCCCTCGGCGCCCGTCGGCTCGCTCCTGGCGCACCGGCAGGTCGACAGGCGCGAGGTCAGCGTGCCGGCCAGGGACGGTGCCCGGATCCGCCTGTCGGTCTTCAGCCCCGCGCACCCCGATCGCGCACGGCCGCCCCCCCGGCGTCTACTGGATCCATGGTGGCGGGATGGTCATGGGCGACCGCTTCTCGCAGATCGACATCCCGCTGGAACGGCTCGACGAGTTCGGCGCGGTCGTGATCTCCGTGGGCTACCGCTCGCACCGGAAGCCACCGGCACCACCCTCGTCGACGCCCTCGTCGACGACTGTTGCCAAGGTCGCCGTGCGGCCGTAGCCGTACGGGCGCCCCGGCGTTCATGGACGGCCGGCTGACCGCCCATGAACGGTCAACGCCTTACCGAATCGGCGCGTGGTGCGCGTGGCGTGAATGTCGGCCCGGCTGACAGCAGTGCGACCTGACGAACCGGCCCCGGCGCGCCTTCGAAAGGGCGTGCCGGGGCCGGTTCCTGTGTGAATCGCAGCCGCCCTTACGGGCGGATGCCGGCGTCAGCGACGGGGCGAGTGGTGGCACTCCTGGTGGGCGGGGTGCCAGACACGGATCCACTGGCCGGGGTGCCGGCGGTGGTGCCGGTCCCGGAACGCCGGACGCCACTGCCGCGCCCAGTGGCCCGCCACCCTCTCGCAGTGGTGCGACCCCGCCGAGGGCCGGTGGTCCTGCGACCCCGCCGACGGCCGGTGGTCCTGCGGGGCGGCCGACGCGGTACCGACCGTACCGACGACCGCGCCCGCGGCCAGGGCCACCGTCGCCGCTACCAGGGCCGCGGCCCTCTTCAACCCGTTGATCATGTTCAGACCTTTCCGTACGAACCGGGGCTGACGCCCCGGCACTGCCCGGACCATTCGGCCGGACACGTACTGATCCTCACTCCCAGACATGACCAAATCGCCCTAGAAATCCGCTTCTTAAGAAATGCAAATCAATTTCTCATTCAGTGCAAATAGTCATATATGCATGCCAATGGTGTGGCCCGTCACGCGTCGGCGGTCAGCCATCCGGGGCGCAGCGGGCGGACACGGTCGCTGTACCGGTACGGGACGGTGACGGGACGCACTGGCTGGCGTGCACGGAGGTCCAGGCGCTGCTCTCGGCCCGGGTCCGCGCTTCCGGGGTGCCCACCGACCAGGCTCTTGCCGCACTCGCAGGCGAAGCGGTGTCCGAAGCCGGGCCGGGTGGCGGTGAACCGCGGGGCGGCCAGGGGCTCTGGAAACACGAGCGGGAGATGCGCGAGGCGCACAAGGACCTCGCCGGGGCCGGGCTGGGGCAGCCGGCCGGACCGGTCCGGGCTCATGGGCCCGCTGTCCTGCAGGACTTCCACCACGCGCGCGGCGACGAACCCGGCTGGGTGCTGTGTCTGACGGCCGGCCGGCCGCCGGGGTGGGAGTTGAGCCGCCATGGGGCCGCGGCGCCGCCGAGGCCACCCGGGCGGACGAGCAGGGCGAGGTCCCGTGGACTGTCCCGAAAGCCAACTCACCGTCGATGACGTCGACTTCGACGGCGACACTGTCTCCATCACTTTCGGGACCTCGCCGGTCGTCCTCCCCGCGCCACTGGCCACCCTGGTCCGCGAACTCGTCGCGACCCGCCGCGGTAAGGCCAAGATCGGCACCCCGGACGACGTTCCCTGGCTTGTCCCGGGAGGACACCCTGGGCGCCCTCTCGGCGACGACCGGATCGGCCAGCGCCTCCACAAGGTCGGGATCCGGCCCAAGCAGGACCGCTCCACCGCGCTGTTCACCCTTGCCACCGAGTGCCGCCGCGATCCTCGCCCGGATGCTCGGGGTCCACATCAAAGTGGCCGTCCAGTGGCAACAGGCATCAGGCGGGGACTGGGCCGCCTACGCTGCCGACGTCAGCCTCCGGTCGAGCACCGCACCAACACCCGGCGGAAGTCCCCTGTGAGTACCTCATCCTCGTGCGCCTCCTCCGCGACCTGCTGCCACCCTCAGCCAGTCGAAACGGACAGCCCACCGCATCCAACACTCGGAGAGACATCCAGTGCTGACCTACGAAGACATGACCGCATGGGCCGGAGCCGAGCACGTCACCCGGGCTGACCCTGCCGACCTGGCCGGCTGGCGCATCCCCGAGCATCAGAAGGCCCTGCTCGTGAACATCGGCGTTCCCATCGTCGATCAACTGATCGAGTACGTCACGTTCCAGACGGACCCGGACCCCGCCCTCCAGACCGCATCGGGAACCGTCCTCTATCAGCTCTCCCGGAACCATCACGGCGACCTCGTGCCAGGTCTGCAATGGGCTTTCGGCGTCGAGCCGGATACCGGAAAGGTCTACTACGTCTTGCCCGACGGGGAAGCCTGGTTCGCCAACTCCTCCATCGACCTCTGGCTACAGACACTGCACCACTACGGCCGACGAGTGAGCCAGTCTCCGATCCTCAACGACCCGGACGAGCATGAGGACGAAGCCCTGGCCGAACTCAGCAAGCTCGCGGACGAGCTCAAGGGGATCGACCCTCCCGCCTTCGAGGGCTACATCGGCTTCATCTGGGCCGAGTTCCTCGAACGCTGGCTCTGGTGAGGGGCAGCGTTGGGGATGGTCCAGAACCACAGTGGAAGTCGCGGCTCCGGCTGGCGTCGGCACCACGACGAACGCCTTTCAACACCCACTTCCGCGGAGGCATTCGGACGGTTCCAATACCCGACTCCACCGTTAAACCGTCCGGGCGGTGCCCAGGGCACCCTGCTGGCCGAGGTGGAGCGGGAACAGGAAGAGATCCACCTGAAGCTCACCGCCGAAGCATTCGAGGACTTCCGCGCGGGCCACATGCCGGCCGGTCCCGGGGCCCGCGAGCTGATCAAAGCGTTCGAGCACATCGACGCCGAGCTCAAGGGCCATGAGGCGGGCACGGCGGTCGTACTGGAGGCCGAACGGCGGCTGGAGAACCTGCTGCGGCAGCAGTCCCGGCATCTGCATCTGCATCTGCAAGCCGCGAACTACTGCTGGTTCCGTGACCCGCACAAGGCCCAGTGCCTGAAGCTGGCCGGCACCCCGGACGCGACGAAGCCGCTGGGCGTCCTGTGCGACTCCGCACGATGCCCGCAGGCCACCCATCACGGCTGTCACCTGCCCGTCTGGCAGCCCCAGGTCGACACCGGCAACGTCTTCCTGGACAACCCGCGCTTCCCCAAGGGGGAGAAGGCACGGCTCAAGCCCGAACTGGAGCGGGCCCAGCGGGTGGTGGACGAGATCAGCACAGCGGCCGGTACGGCCGGCGGAGAGGAGTGACATGCCGCGGATCACTGACGCGGACCGGGCCCGCAACGAGGACGCGATCCGCGCCGCGATGGACCGGTTGCTGCGGGGCGAACTCCCGCCCGGCGGCAAATGCGACCTCACGACACTGGCCGCCGAGGCGGGGGTGACCCGGACCGGCTTCTACCCGAAGAAGAACCGCGACGGCACCACCCGGCCGGGCCCCTACCAGCACCTGGCCGAGGAGTTTCGAGCGGCGGCTGATGGTCCTGCAGGACGCGGGCACCGTCATCGATCCTCGCACCGCGCAGATCGAGCGGCTCAAGACCGAGGTCGCCGAGCTGAAGGACCGCATCAGTGAACGCGATGCGTCCCTCGCTGAGCTGAAGGCATTCCGCACCCGCGCGGTCTCCCAACTGGCCGCCCAGCACGTGGAGATCGCGCGGCTGCGCGAGCAGGCAGCCCAGGACGGCAACGTGCGCCGTCTGCCGACCTCATCGCGCTCGCCTTCGCTGTTGTGCTGCCGACCGCCGTCCGCTCGCGGACCGCAGCTCCCTGATCACCCCTCAGCGACCGAAGCACGGCGAAGGCGGGCGCATACCAGGTGAAGTGACAGGTTCTGGTCAAAGACTTGTCCAAGTGCCGGACGCCCCCTCCCTCCGGTGATCGGGTCTCCCACGACGGCTGTACGATCACTCGTTTTCGGAGGACCTGGTGTCAACACCAACCCGTAAGAGACGATGGTTCACGATCTGTGCCATCACCGCATCCGCCTCGCTCGTCGCGATACCCGCAGGCGCCGGGTCCGGCGGGGGCAGCAGCCCCTTCGGGGCTCGCAGGCTCGCCCAACTCGCCGCCGAACGCGAGCAGTCGACAGGTGGCATCACCCCCAAGGTGAAAGCCGAGGACGACGGCGGCGGCGGTGACGACGGCAACGAGGCCGACGAGATAGCCGAGGGGGCGGACCAGTACTCCGAGGCCCGCACCTCACCCGGCATCGTCGCGCCGGGCGCGTACGGCGCCGCCTGGCAGAGTCTGACCAACCTGCGCAGCACCGGTGGCAGTTGGCGGAACGTCAGCGATCTGCCGTACAACTCCGACGACCCGCGCTACCGCGACTACGACTCCAACTCCAGCGGCGGTTCGGGCAATGTCACCGGCCGGGTGGCGGCGATGGCCGCCGATGACGACGGGTACGTGTACGCGGGCAGCGCGGGCGGCGGCGTGTGGCGCTCGCGCACCGGAGGCGGTCACTGGCAGCCGATCAGCGACCGGCTGTCCTCGCAGTCCACCGGCGCGCTCGCGCTGGACGGGGCCGGGCGGCTGTGGCTGGGCACCGGCGAGGCGAACACCAACGCGGACGCCTACCTCGGCAGCGGCGTCTACGTCCTGTCCCACCCGCACCACGGCACGTTCTCCACGCGCAGCCGGGTCGGCGGTGACGAGCTGGAGTCCACCACCGTCCGCCAGCTGCGCTTCGGCGGCGGCAAGGTGTGGGCGGCGACCAGCGAGGGCGTGTGGAGCCACTCCACGAAGACGCTGAAGGGTGCCTGGAAGCTGGAGTTCGCCCCCAATCCCGACTACCTGCCCGGGGGTTCCAAGGCGAGCGACGCCAGCACCGCGTACAAGAACATCACCAACGACATCGCGATCGATCCCAAGGACCCCTCGAAGGTGGTCCTGGCGGTCGGCTGGCGCAGCGGTGACGACTACAACGGCTTCTACACCAAGGCGAACGGCACCTGGACGCGGATCACCAGCGGCTTCGGCGACCTGCCGACCGACGCGGACAACGTCGGAACGGTCACCTTCGCCCATTCCGCCGACGGCTCGCGCTACTACGCCATCGACGAGTCGCCCGCGCAGATGGCCGACAACCCCGACAGCGGCCTGGAGGGCATCTACAGCGCCGGCTCGCCGTTCGGCCCCTGGACGAAGATCGCCGACTACAAGCAGCTCGCAGCCGACGGCTCGGCGCTGACCTCCAGCGGCTACATGCCAGGCGTCCAGTCCTGGTACAACCAGTTCCTGACCGTCGACCCATCCGACCCGAAGCACGTGTACGCGGGCCTGGAGGAGGTCTACGAGACCAAGGACGGCGGCAGCACCTGGTCGACCGTCGGCCCGTACTGGAACTTCGGCTTCTCCTGCTGGAGCATCGACCCGGCCAAGCAGACCGGCGACTGCAACCAGACCACCCACTCCGACCAGCACGGCGTCGCCATCGGCAGCTACCACGGCAAGAGCTTCGTCTACGCGGGCAACGACGGCGGTGTCTACAAGCGCCCGGTGGGCGGTTCCCAGGACTCCTCCGGCCACGCCACCGACTGGACCTCCCTCAACGACGGCACCATCGACACCCTCCAGTACTACTCGGTGGGCGTTGGCAAGGACCTGACCTACGGCGGCGTCTCCGTCACCGGCGGCCTGCAGGACAACGGGCAGTCGATTCTGCGCAGCAACGACAAGGTGATGGGCTCCAACTTCGGCGGCGACGGCGGCGACACCCTCACCGATGCGGCCAACGGCTGCAACATGGCCGAGGAGTACGTCTACCTCTCCGTCCAGGTCACCCAGAACTGCGCTGTCAACGACGGCAGTTGGGTCTCCGACTCCAGCAAGGCCACGTCATACAACGTCGCCCCGGCCGACAACGCCACCAGCGAGGCCCGGTTCATCGCGCCGCTCGCGGCCGACATGAAGAACAGTTCGACCTGGATCGCGGGCGGCCGCCACGTCTGGGTGCAGACCAACGGCTACGCCATCCGCAGCGGTTCGGAGTGGAAGAGCGTCTACGACCTGGGCGCCGGCCGCACCGCGACCGCCGTCGCGGCCTCGGGCGGCAAGGTCTACGCGGCCTGGTGCGGCCCCTGCAACAACCAGGGCTTCGCGCGCGGCATCTCCGTCGGCAACGCGGACGGCACCGGCTGGCACGACATCACCCTCCCCGCCACCGGCGCGGCCGGTGCGGTGCCCAACCGCTACCTCAGCGGCTTCGCCGTCGACCCGAAGAACGCCGACCACGTCTACCTCGCCGTCAACGGCTTCTCCCGGCACTGGACCGAGGGCCCCGGCGCCGGCGTCGGCCACCTCTTCGAGTCCACGGACAGCGGCACCACCTGGAAGGACGTCTCCGCCAACCTCCCCGATGTGCCGACCAACTCCGCGGTCGTCACGCCGAACGGTGGCCTCGCCGTCGCCACCGACCTCGGCGTCGTCTACCGCGCGCCGGGCCGTACGACCTGGCAGCGCATCGGGAACCTCCCAGCCGTCGCCGTGCTCCAGCTGAAGCTGAGCCCGGACGGCAAGACGCTGTACGCGGCCACCCACGGCCGCGGCATCTACACGATCAACGTGCGCGACTGCGACTGACGCAGCGACGTCGCAGGGGTGATCCCGGGTTGCCGGGATCACCCCTGCGACGTGTAGGGCACCACCCTCACGCGCAGGGTGAAGGCGACGCGCGCCGCACCGGCCACATCCGGCGCCTTCGCCGATACGGTGACGTCCGCCGTGCCACCCCTCGTCCCGGCGCAGCGCACCGAGGCCCGGGTGGTGCCGTCCGCCGCCACCTTCCATCCCGACACCAGGACGAAGACCGGCGCGGAACTCAGCACACGCGTCCACCGCTTGTCATCGGTTCGAGGCCGCAGGACCAGGGACACCACGGTCCCGGGCCGCACGCACAGGTCGTGGACAGAGGCGTCTGCCGGATGGTGGGTGACGGTGGTCGAGCCCGCGACGCACCCTGGGGGCGTGGAGGTCCCATGAGAGGCCGGGACGCGTGTCGACGGCGTCGACGGTGACGTTGCCGACCTTGTCACTGAGGACGAGCCGGGGATTCCCGGCGTGCCGGGGCCCCGCTGCGAGGGGGTGGCGGTGGGTGGACCGGCAGAAGGACGCGTCGGCGTCGAGTCCGCCTCCGAATCGTCGCCGCCTCCGCAGGCGGTCAGAAGAGAGGTGAGGGCGACCAAGGCAGCCACGAGCAAGGTCCAGGATCCTCGACCCCGTCCGCAGTCCTCCATCATCATGACCACTCCCTTGCGCAACCGAACGGCACTGCGACGTCCCCAGCCGCACTTCGGTTCCCGTGGCCCGAGGAGCGGCGGAGGGTCTCACCGTATGCCCGAGCCGAAGGGGATGGAGACCACCGCCGATCGGCCCCGGCCGACTACCGGCTCTACGCCACTCTCGACGTCGAACTGCTGACCTTCATCCGCCGACCCCGCACCCTCGGCCTGTACCTGGACGACATGCGCGAGGTGCTCGCCATCCGCAACGGCGGCATCCCACCCCCCGCCACCGTTCGCGACCTGCTCGACGCACGGATTGCCGAGCTCGACGACACCGTGGCCGAGCTCCCGGGCCGGAAGCAGGGCGCCGGTGCTCGTGACGGATGTCGGCGATGGCGGCGGACAGGAGCCGTCCCGCGCCGGACAGCCCCTGGCGCCGATGGGTGAGACATACGTCGTCTCGGGGCGGGCGTGCAGCCGGGGCGGTGCGGCCAAGGCCGGGACGACGGTCCTACAGCGATGCCGTCCCCGTCGCAGAGGCTGCCCGTACGTCGTGGTGCGGCAAGGCAGACCATCGAGGTGTTCAAGAGTCAAGAGGACGCCAAATCCCCCTGGTTCAGGTGATATCGCGAAGAAACGCGTTGACATGGCCATGATTGCACAGCAGGGTGTCGATGTCCTTCAGCACGTCCTGCACGATGTTCGGTTCGGCCGGGCTCCGCCCGCCCCCATGGTGCGGACGTGTACGAGGCATGCTCCCGACCCCACTTCGCGACGCACCGATGCCGGACGTGCCCCTTCTGTGAAAGGGAACGGATCATGTCCCTGGCATCCCTGCTCCACCGCCTGGCGAGACCCGGCCTGGTGACGGTGGCCCTCGCGGCCGGCGCGCTGGCCCTGTCGACGACCACCGCCGGCGCCGCGCCCGCTCTCACGCAGATCAGCACCGATCCCTACACCAACTCCACCAGCCAGCACGCCACCGAGGTCGAGCCGGACACCTTCTCCTACGGCTCCACGATCGTCTCCGCCTTCCAGGTCGGCCGGTTCACCGACGGCGGCGCCTCCAACGTCGGCTTCGCCACCTCCACCAACGGCGGCACCACCTGGACCAAGGGCTTCCTGCCGGGGATCACCACACAGGCGGGCGGCACCTTCCAGAGGGTCAGCGACGCGTCGGTGACCTACGACGCCAAGCACAGCACCTGGCTGATCTCCACCATCCCCATCACCTCGTCCGTCACCGTGCCCGACGTCTACACCAGCCGCTCGACCGACGGCGGACTGACCTGGAGCAACCCCGTGGTCACCGCGACCGGTTCGAGCCTCGACAAGAACTGGATCGTCTGCGACAACACCGCCACGAGCGCCTTCTACGGCAACTGCTACACCGAGTACGACAACAACGGCGACGGCGACCGCATCAAGATGACCACCTCCTCCGACGGAGGACTCACCTGGGGTGCTTCGAAGAACACCGGCAACAACGCCACCGGCCTGGGCGGGCAGCCCGTCGTCCAGCCGAACGGCACCGTGGTGGTCCCGATCGCCAACGCCTCGGAGACCGCGATCCGCGCCTTCACCTCCACCAACGGAGGCAGCTCCTGGACCAACGCCACCACCGTCAGCACGTTCACCGTGGGCGGGAGCCTGCGCAGCGGCCCGCTGCCCTCCGCCGAGATCGACGCCGCCGGCAAGGTGTACGTGGTCTGGCAGGACTGCCGCTTCCGCGCGAGCGGGGGCTCCTGCACCTCCAACGACATCGTGATGGCGACGACCGTCAACGGCACCACCTGGTCATCGGTGACCCGCATCCCTATCGACGCGACGGCCGGCACCGTCGACCACTTCATCCCCGGCCTCGCAGTAGACCCGGCCACCACACTCACCGCAGGCTTCGCCGCCCTCACCGCTCTGACCGCTGTTGCGGTCCCAGCCACCCGGGCCGGCGACGAGCGCGGCACTCGCCGGCCTCGGCCGTAGGACTCCTCGTCAGCGCCGCCGGTTGAAGTCGCCGACTTAAGTGACCAGCTCATTCCAATCACGCCAGCCTCTGGTTCCAAGGCTCCGCTTGAGAACTGTCGGGTCCGGCTATTTGCCGCGAGCGATGTCGTCTTCGAGCGAGAGATGCCGGTCGAGGTCCGTTACCGCCTTCTCCGGTCAGGCTGCCGTCGGCGGCTGCGGGCCTTCCGGCCAACAGGCGGTCCATGGCCTCGCGGATGCGGGTCCGTTCGTCGTTGTGCCGGGGCCGAGTTGTCATGCCAGGGCCTCAGCGGGGCGAGCGGTGGTGTCGTGGGTGGCGGCCATGTCGCGGAGCCGGTCGGCGTTGGCTCTGAGCCGTCGGCCGCGTGGCCCGGGCGCCGCCGCGGCGAGCTGGTCGATCTCGTCCGCTCACATCCGCAGGAGCCTGGCGTGGGTGTCGGTGCGGACAGCGTTTCCGCAGCCGGGCCGACAGTCGTACTGCTTCGGCGCAGTCGCCCTGGGGCCGGGCTCGCAGAGCGCGATGTCGTGCTTGAACACGCAGATCAACAGCCCATCCGGGTTGTCGAACGGGACGACAGCATCCCGTGCGAGGAACGCGGCGGCCTTCCTCGCGAATGTTTTGGGAAACGATCCGGCGGCCCTCGAAATGGGCCGGGCCCGGTGCCTGTTTCATCTCGTGGTGGTCGTGCTCGATCCGCCGGCCGAGGTGCGCCGGCCACACCAGCCTCATACATCAACCACTCTGATAACTTGGGTAGTTGTCGCCACCTGGAGGCGGTGGCGCGTGTCGAGGCAGCGGTTGAGGCTGTCGGGGGAGGAGTGGTCGTATGAAGAAGACGGAGCAGGGACACACGACGACAAAGGCGGAGCAGAGCCGCCCGATGAAGAAGATCGTGGTGCGGCGGACCGAGTCGATCAAGGTGACGTCGGCGCCACTCAATCACCAGCCGGCTCACGCCTCGTGATACGGGGCAGCCGGGAGGCGCAGCGCGGTCGCTCCCGCGCGCGTTACTCGGCCGGTTCGGTGAACATGGTCGGCATGCGCGCTTCTGGAGTCCGGGATTTCCAGTGACATCCTGACGTTCCATCCGCTGACCCTGGTGTCGGACGGCCCCGACGTCATCGTGGGGCGCAGGGACATCGACACGTACGCCGCTTTCCCGGCGGACGGTGCGGAGCTGCTGCGGCGGTTACAGGCCGGCGCCAGCGCGGACGAGGCAGGTCGGTGGTACCGGGAGCGGTACGGCGAGGCCGTGGACATGGCGGACTTCCTGCAGACGTTGCGGGAACTGAAGTTCGTCCGCTCGCCCGGTGAGCAGGGTGCTCCTGTCGCGACAGAGCAGCCGGGTTGGCAACGGCTGGGCAGGATCGCCTTCTCCTGGCCTGCCTGGCTGGTCTACCTCGGCATCTGCGGGTTCGCGCTGTGCCTCATGCTCCGGATCCCGTATTTGCGACCGCATTACGAGAACTTCTTCTTCGTACCCTCGCTGCTGCTGATGGAGCTGGGGCTGTTCTTCGGACAGGTGCCGGGAATCCTCTTCCACGAGGCCATGCACGCACTGGCCGGCCGGAGGCTCGGTGTTCCTACCCGGCTGAGGCTCGGAAACCGCCTCCACATACTGGTCTTCGAGACCCACCTGAACGGGTTGTGGAGCGTGCCGCGCCGCTCCCGGTACCTCCCGCTGCTGGCCGGAATGGTGGCCGACCTGGTCTGGTGTTCGC
Organism: Streptomyces sp. NPDC002742; assembly: GCF_042888885.1. Lineage (NCBI taxonomy): Bacteria > Bacillati > Actinomycetota > Actinomycetes > Kitasatosporales > Streptomycetaceae > Streptomyces > Streptomyces sp. NPDC002742. The sequence continues at coordinate 30,798 of NZ_JBIAQF010000044.1, read as the reverse complement.
TGTTGACGGTCCTGGCCTGGCTCACCGGCGCGGGCGCCGGCCCGTACGCTTTCCCAGGTGCCTTCTTCCTGGCACTGGCCTTGTCCACGCTGCTCCGGCTGGCCTGGCAGTTCTACTTCTATCTGCGGACCGACGTGTACCAGGTGTTCGTCACCGCGCTGCACTGCGTCGACCTGCACCAGACCACCAAGGAGCACCTCGCCAACGGGATCCACCGGCTGCTGCGCCGCGCCGCACCGTACGACGAGGAACGCTGGCATCCGCGCGACCGGCAGGTGGCTCGCTGGTACGTCTACCTGTTCGGGTTCGGATATTTGTTCACACTGGGAACGCTGGGCTGGATCGGCATCCCGGTCACAGTGAAGGTGCTGTCGGGCATCGTCACGCGGCTGCTCACCGGTGTCGCGTTCAGCGCCCAGTTCCTGGACGGCTGCCTGACTCTCGCTCTCGACTTCGTACCACTGGTGATCGTCGCCGCCGTGGTACTGCGCCGCTGGCGCGCACGCCGGAAGGCGGGCTGACCACAGTGCCACCCCTGCCACCCTTCGCCGACCACAGTGCTACCACCGCCCCCATCGACCGATCGGAACGAGGCATGTCGAGTCATCTCCGGATCACCGGCCCACACCAACAGAATCGTCGGGCCGCCTGGGAGGACACCGCTCCGGCCGGGGTCACGCTGGTGAGCGACTGTCACAGTCGGCTGCGCGGCGTCTACTCGGGCACCAACACCCTGCTGCTCCAACTGGTCCCGATCGTGTACGAGAAGGATCCTGAGCTCGTGCACACGCACGCCACGGAGATCCTCTACGTGGCGCCGGAACTGAACGGGCTCATCGCCACCGACGTGTTCCGGCCGATCCCCGTAGAGGTGTACCAGGAGCATCAGCGCTTCCTCGTCCGGGCCTACTCCACGGTGCGGCCGCTGCTGCTCGCACACGGCCTCACGAACTTCCTCAAGAAGTGCGCCGCTCTGCCCTCCCTCGGCCACCTCAACTGCTACTTCGAGAACGTGCACGCGGCCGACGAACTCGACCGTCAGTTCCTGGCCATCCTGGTCCGCCGGGTGGACCCCGCGGGGCTGACGGTGGGCGTGGGCGCCACGGACGAACCGCTGCCCGAAGTCCTAGAGACCGCGCTGGACAGATACGCCCGACCGATGTCGGCGGCGCCGCTGAAGGGGCAGGACACCGGCCATGAGCTGGAGCGGGCGCCGGCCGCCCGCCGCGCGGCCTGGGCGAGGGCGTTCGTCGACTCGGACGGCACCAGCGACGTGCCCTTGGAACTGGCCGCGTACGAGGCCGCGGAGGCAGTCGAGCGGCAGCAGTGGCACGACCAGCGCGCTGAACTGCTGGAGCGTCAGAACGACTTCGGGCTTCGGCTGGGCGCCATCCCCTACCACCGCGCGCACGGCCGGTTCCCCGCAACGCTGGGGGCCGCCGCGTACATGGCCGCCACCGAGTACGTCACCGACGTCGGCTACTACGAGGCCGCGGTGCGGATCGGCGACCTCGGCCGCGCCCTGGTCGACCGTGCCACCCAGATGCGCGACTACCGGAGCCTGTTCCTCGACCAGGACATCCCGCTGCTCGCGCTGCGCCGCACGGACGAAGCCCGACGGGTCTATCGGGAGCTGCGTTCCTTCTCCTCCGAGCCAGGCGTGCAGGCGCACGCCGCGTACGGCATGGCCATGCTGTACGTCCGCTACTATCCGGCGGAACAACGCGACTACACCGAGGCCAGGGCCTGGATCAACAACGCACTGGCCTTGGCGCGCACCCTGCCCGAGGTCAGCCTGCGCGCCCATCTGACCGCATTCGAGCAGAACGGCCTGGCCCTGGTCGAGTACCGCCTCGGCCACTTCGACGAGGCCATCCGGCTCGAGACCGAAGCGATGGAGTTGCTGGACAGCCAGCCCGGTCCGCATTGGTACGAGCTGTTCCTCCGCCGCGCGCTGCTCTCCTTCAACCGCGCGCAGGTCTACACCACCGTCGGCCGGCACGACGACGCCGTCGCGGACCTGACCTCGGTGATCGACCTGTTCCCCGAAGAAAGCGACGGATACCTGGAGCGGGGCAACGCGCACCGGTGCGCGGGTCGCGCCGCCGAGGCCCTGGCCGACTACGACCGCGCGATCGCCCGCAACCCTCCGCCCGAGGCGTACTACAACCGGGCCGGCCTGCTGTCCGAGCTCGGCCGGGAGCAGGAGGCCCTGGCCGACTACGACACCGTCCTGGACCTCGACCCCGACCACGTGGACACGCTGGTCAACCGCGCCGGCATCCACTACGACCGCGGCGACCACGGCACGGCACGCCGGGACGTCGAGCACGGTCTGGCCTTGGCCCCCGGCAATGCCCAACTCCTGTGCACCCTGGGTCTGCTCGACATGGCGGACGACCGTACAGAGGCGGCTGCGCACGCGCTCACCAGAGCGATCGAGCACGATCCCACGCTTGCCGCGGCGTGGGTCAACCGCGCCGTCCTCGCTTTCGGCAACGGCGACGCCGAAGCCGCCATCGACGACCTGACCGAGGCGCTGGCCCTGGGTGAGGACCCCACGATCCGCTACAACCGGGCCGTGGCCCACGAGCACCGGCAGCACTGGCAACAGGCCATCGACGATTTCACCGGGGCGTTGCTCCTGGACCGGAGCAACGCCGAGGAAATCCTGGTCAGCCGCGCCGCCTGTCACCGCGCACTGGGTCGGCTCGACGACGCCCAGCGCGACCTGGACGATGCGCATAGCCCCGCCCACTGAAATCTTCCCTACGTCCGACAACCCAAGGCCCGGCCGTCCCTCTGTCCCGCCAACAGGCGCTGGGGGGACGGCCGAAGCACCCGCGGCAACCGCCGGGGGCGCACTCATCTCCAGTCGGTCCTCACCTGCTCGGCGACCGGCGTCCGTCCTGGTCTCAGTCATCAACGAGTGGTTGTGACCAGCACCTTCCCGACAGGCCCTAATCCTTGCTGTCGAGCGCCGTTCCGTACAACCGGTCCACCTTCAACCGGATGACCACGCGGCGCTCAGCGACCAGCTGCCTCAGGAACGCATCTTCGTCTTCTGGCTTCGCGCCCTCCGGGATCATCCCGAACAGTTCCCGCCCGACTGCGTCACCGGGAACCGTGGTGACCCCGGAGACCTCTGCCTTGCCCTCGGCGACGGCGAACGACCACACGTCGTCGCCCTGCACATGCAGCGCGGCATGCGGGTCGCGCCGTAGGTGCTTGACCTTGACTCGGTCGGCTGTCGTCGAGAACCGCACGATGCAGCCGTCGGCATCCCAGTTGTAGAGCATGGTCGTCAGGTGGGGATGTCCGGTGCGCTTGACGGTGGCGAGGGTGCCGAACTGCTGTTGGCCGAGCAGGTTGGAGAGGGCTTCGTCGGACAGTGGGCGAGGTGCGGGACCTTGACTCATGACGTGGTCAACGTCCGTAGCCACACCAGTATTTCTGGCGTTCCTCCCGTTTCGTGGCCCTGCGCATCGGGCCCGCCGGACGCGAGGTCCGCCAGCACGTCGACGACCCGGAACTGCCCGTGTGCCGGCTGCTGGCCGAATGGCCCGCCGGCGAGAGCGAGCCGGTGCAGTACTGGCTGTCCGCTGTCCGACCAGCCCTCCGGCATGCCCCTGACCACCCTGGTCCGCCTCGCCAAACTCCGCCGGGGCATCGAGCACGACTACCGGGAGATGAAACAGGCTCCGGGACTTGCCCACTTCGAGGGCCGGACCTGGAGCGGCCGGCACCACCACGTCACCCTCGTCTCCGTCGCACACGCCTTCTGCACCCTGCAACGACTGGCCCGGGCCCCAAAAGACACAGCGCCGGTGCGCGATGGAGCACCCCGGAGCAGCAGGGGCACAGATCTAGCGATCATGGAATTGCGACGCTCTGTGATCGCCGGACCTGTGCCTGCACTGCCGCATGGCTGCGCTTCAGCCGATGCGCGCTCCTGCGCCGCTGACACGGACGCGCGGGTCACCGGCGCGCAGCGTCACCGTGAGCTCGCCAGGGCGGCCCAGGTCCTCACCCTGGTGCAGGGTGAGGACGGCGTCCTCGGGGACCAGGCCGAGATCACGGGCGTAAGCACCGAACGCCGCGGCTGCAGCGCCGGTCGCCGGATCCTCTACGACGCCGCCGACGGGGAACGGGTCACGGACATGGAAGACGGCTGCCGACTCCCGCCACACCAACTGGACGGTGGTCAGGTCCAAGCGGTGCATCAGGGCTTCGAGGCGCGCGAAGTCGTAGGCGAGATCTGCGAGGCGGGCGCGCGTCGCAGCCGCGAGAACGAGATGGCGGGCGCCCGCGAAGGCGATACGGGGCGGAAAGACCGGGTCGAGATCGGCGGCCGGCCAGTCGAGCGCAGCGAGTGCCTCAGTGAGGTCGGCGTCGGCGATTTCCTCGACGTGCGGCTCGACACTGATGAGCGTGGCCCGGAGGGTCCCGCCCTCCTCAGCCACCACCACGGGCACGGTACCGACGCCCGTCACGAACACCAGTTCTCCGGGGCCGATCCGCTCGGCGAGCGCCACGGCCGTCGCGACGGTGGCGTGCCCGCAGAACGGCACCTCGGCCTTGGGGCTGAAGTAACGGACGCTGTACGCCCGCCCCTCCTGACTTCCGAGGCCCTCCGGGGGCGCGGTCAGGAACGCGGACTCCGAGTATCCGAGGTCGGCGGCGATGGCCAGCATGTCGCTGTCGTCCAATGCGGTGGCATCCAGAACGATACCGGCGGGGTTTCCGCCGTCGGGGTCGCTGGAGAAGGCGGTGTATCGCAGCACCTTGGGTGTCGGCCTATTAGTCGTCATGCCCGTGCCAACGCGGGGCAGGGCCGTGGCGTTCCCGGACCGACGACAACACCGGTGCAGGTAGTCGGCATCCAGGTGACCCCGAGCGGCTCGGCGATGGCGGCCCGGGCGACGGGCCGGGCGAGTTCACGCACCGCGTCCCACTCCTGGCGTGGGGCGAGGAGGCCCAGCCGAGCCGTGATGTCCTGGCGCGCACGCTCTTGCAGCGTCGGCAGGTTCTGCGCGTGCAGCGCGGTCACGAACAGCGAGCGCACCGCGCCCTGGTGGGGCGGGTCGAGGACCTGCACGTTCAAGGAGACCTCCGGCACCGCGCGGCCCAGGCGCCTCGGGTCGCGACGAAGTGCTGGTGGTCGCGCAGGACACGCCGGACACGCAGGCAGTCGGCGTAGCAGGTGACCAGCCGGCACTCCATTCCTTCGTGCCACGTCGCCGGTGCCTGGTCGCGCAGCGCGGCAAGGACGGGATACGGGTCGGTGAGCGTCGCCTCGTCCAACGGGTCGTACCGCACCGGGCGTCCCGCTTCTCGGAGTGCGTCAGGACGAGGACGCCGTCGATGTCCACGATCACCTGCCTGCGCGCGTCCGGCGCAGCGCCACCGCGAGCGCGACATCCAGCAGGATCATGCCCGGATCGTGCACAGCCTGCGGCTTGCGCCACGGTGCCGGCGCCGCCGATATCGCCACATCCGGACCGGACTTGCGGATCGTCTCGACCAGAGCACCGCACCGGCATGCGAAATCACTCCGTGACCACCGCCCTTGACGCGGGCACGCGGATAGGACCCGATACGCTTCTTCACCTGGAAGGTGCCTCCGACGGCGGCAGGACGAGGGCCTCAGCAATCCTCATTCTCGCTGGTCAGAGGCACTTTCTGCTTTCTTGATCACCAGCCGGACAGCCCGCCTCGTGAAGCGCGAGGCCAGGGCGCGTATCGAGTCGTGATCAATGGGTGGTTCGGGTGAGGCCCTTGAGCCAGATCATCGAGGCGCGTAGGTGGAGGCCGGCGAGGTAGCTTCTGCCCACCGGTTTTGAACCGCCAGATCACGCCCTCGAACTGCTGCCGCAGCCGCTCGGGGTACGGGCCGTACTCGCCCACCGGCGGGTACGGCCCGATGAACTCCCAGTCAGCATCCGTCAGGCACTCGCGTCACGCACGGACTTCTACCGGTCCACGCCCCGCCACGAGGCCGGATCGCGCGGATTGACCGCCACCACATGCGCCCCGTAGGAGAGTGCGGTCGACCGATGAGGAACATCTGGAGGTGTACCGCGGCTTTGCCGGGCCGCTGGTTTGTGACTACGGTCAACCGCTGGCCCGCAGGATCCCTTCCGCTACCAGGGCCGCGGCGAGCTCCACCTTCTCGTCGTTGCTCAGGTTGCCCGCTAGCTCGCGCACGTAGAAGGCGCCGGTGTGGGCGACGAACTTCAGTGCGTCGGCGGCGACGTCGTTCACGCCGATCAGGATCTCACCGTCCGGCGCGAGCAGAAGGACCTCGCTTCCCTCCACCCGGACGCTTTGTCGCCCCGCCTGCTCGTTCACGAGCCGGCGCCGCAGCGTCAAGGTTCGGCCGTCGTACCAAACATCGGGCAGTTCCTCGCCGAACACGTCCTCGTACTGGTTCTTGAACTCCCGGAAGGAAGCCGTGGGGCGCTCCGGCAGGAAACCCTCCGCTGGCGCCGGCACGGGTGCGTTGCTGGGCGCGTGATGGACGTAGCGGCCGAAGAACCGCTCGCAAAAGTCCTGGTACTGCACTGTGAACAGAATGAACTGGTGCCATGCTTCGTCGACCCGGAGCGAGTGCATCTGCCATGACCGCTCGGGATGCTCGTGCACCAGCACGCAGTACCGTTTGACCTCCCTGAAGAGCAGCTCCGCCTCTGCCGGCGAGTCGACGATCTTCTCTTTGAGCAGCTTCTCGATCAGGTACGGCGCTGGATGGTCCACGGCTGTGGACCGGTCGACGGTCCGCAGGCTCAGAACCACGGCTTACTCCGGGCTGGACGCGGTCAGGGTCTGCGGCGGGTGAGACGTGCAAATGCCGCACGGGCTGTGGCAGGGCTGGCAAGGTGAATGGCAGTCATCTGCGGACTCCGCGCGCTGGCGCCGGGTGATGCGCAGCCGACCGTCCGACAACGAGGGAGCGGCCGCGTCGTAGATGTCCGCCGTGCTCTCTTGACGGCGCCGGGCAGACGCGTCGTAGATGTCGGCAACGCTCTCCTTGCGGCGTCGGACGACGGTGGCATCGGACTTGAGCCAGAGCACGGACCCGCCGAAAGGCATCAGCTGCGCCGGAGCCTCCTCGACGTGTAGCACGTCTGATCGGCGGATCTCGACGCACTGCGAGAGGTTGTAGAGGCTCGCGTACAGCCAGATGTGGTCGCCGCTGCTCGCCGAACCGGTGTAGCCGCAGAACACCTTTACGTTCGTCCCGTGCGGCTGTAGGACACGCAGTAGCGGATGCTCCGGAATGGACGTACCGGCTTCTTTGGTAGCCAACGTTCTTCCTTCTCTCGTTTCTATGGGCCCCCTGGAGTTCCGACCGTAGGACCCGCAACCGTGAATCCGCCGCCGACGCCATCAGTGCGTCAGCCGATTCCAGTAAGCGGCACTGCCATACGGCTTATCACAGCTGCCGGACGGCGGGCCGTGTGGCGCGGATGATGCGGGTAGCCATCGGGGGCCCACCACCGCGCCCGGCGTCGTGAACAGTCTCCACGCCGACGACATCCAGGCCGGCCTGCGCGAGCAACCGTTCCCACAGCGGGAGTTCCAGGACCCACCGCTCCATCGTCGCCGGGGTCCCGTCGGCCAGGGCAGTGGGGAGTTGGGCGGAACGAACCCAGCTCTCGGCGGCCTCACCATTGCGATAGTGGCCCAGAGTGGAAAACACCAGCGTCCCACCCGGGCGTAGGCTCGCGACGACGGCCGGCAGAAGGCGGCGAGGATCGGTGAAGTCCAGGGCGCCGAAGACGCTGTAGACGACGTCGAAGGCGGAGGGACGCTCGACGAGGTAGGAGGTGGCCTCAGCGAGGACTACGCGGAGCCGCGGCACGTTACGGTACGACCGGCGGCAGCGCTCGTGTATGGAGGCGGACGAGTCGAGCGCGGTCACTTCGGAGGCTGCGCTGGTCCCGGCAAGATGGGCGGCTTGGCGTCCGGTGCCGGCACCCACCTCGATGACGGCCATGCCGTCAAGGGAGCCAAGGATCTCGGCACCCGGCTCGTTGCGCTGGTACCAGTCCCAGTGGAAGGTACCGTCCACCCCCGCAACCCTGTCGGCCCGGGTCCGGCGGGCTCCGTAGCACTGCCAGAGGTCGGGGCCGGTGTCCTGCGAGGGTCGGGTCACGGGGCTCATCCTCGACCCCTGGCAGCGGTCGGCAGGGGCATCGGCACGTTGTATCCACCCGAAGGGGTGGAGCGGCACAACGTCCCGGACACCCTCCGCCCGGACCGCCTCATCGCCGGCGTCACTACCGCCGAGGGCGAAAAGGCGATCCGCGCCGTCTACGCCCCCGTCCTGGACGCCGGTGTCCCCTCTTCGTCACCGACCCGCAGACCGCCGAACTCGCGAAGGGTGCGGCGAACACCTTCCTCGGCCTGAAAATCAGCTACATCAACGCCGTCGCCGACATGTGCGAGGCCGCGGGCGGCGACGTCTCCAAGATCGTGGAGATCCTCGGCATCGACCCCCGAATCGGCAGCGGCGGCATGATGCCCGGCATCGGCTACGGCGGCGGATGCCTCTCCAAGGACGTCCGCGCCTTCACCGCCTCCGCCCGGCAGCTCGGCGCCGACCACGCCGCGAGCCTCCTGCGCGCCGCCGAGAAGATCAACGAGAGCCGTACCGACGTCGCCCTGACCCTCATCACCCGCGCCTTGGGGGATCACCCCATCGAGGGCGCCCGGGTCACCGTGTGGGGTGCGGCGTTCAAGCCCGGCACATGACAGGTCTGATCATCGGCGGCAGCGGCTTCCTGGGAACCGAGCTGATCCGGCAGGCGAGCGCGACCGGGCACAGAACGGCAGCGACGTACACGACCAAGCCCGGCGACACCCACCAGGCCGCGTGGTATCACCTGGATCTGCGGGATGCAGAACTCCTGGACGCCGTCATGGCCGAGGTCAGCCCGCGTCTCGTCATCAACGCGTCGAGCGGCAAGGCCGACTGGGCGGTGACGGCGGAGGGCCCCGTCCGGCTGGCGATGGCTGCGGCGAAATACGGCAGCCGCCTGGTCCACGTGTCCAGTGATGCCGTCTTCTCGGGTGCCCGCGTCCACTACGACGAGTCCTGTCCCCCTGACCCCGTCACCCCGTACGGAGCAGCGAAGGCGGCGGCGGAGACCGGGATTCTCGCCGTGTCTCCGGAGGCCGTTGTCGCCCGCACGTCACTGATCATCGGCGGCGGGCGTTCCGCACATGAACACGCTGTGCACGAACTCGCCGCCGGCGTCCGCGAGGGTGTCCTGTTCACCGACGACATCCGCTGCCCAGTGCACGTCGCCGACCTGGCCGCCGCCCTTTTGGAGCTGGCGTCATCCGACGCGTCCGGTATTCACCATCTCGCAGGGCCCGATGCTCTGAGCCGTCACGAGCTCGGCATCCTCATCGCCAGGCGTGACGGTCTCGACGCCTCACGGCTGCCCGAGGGCCTGCGGGCCACCAGCGGACTGCCCGGCGCCCTCGACGTACGCCTCGACAGCCAAGCGACCCAGCGGGAACTGAGCACCACACTGCGTGGCGCTCGGCAGTTCTGCATGGCCACTCGCGTGACCGCCCGGCCCGCCGATTTATGAGCGGGCCAATGAGACGGGCGGCCCCGGGCTGCGTCCTCGTCGGCTTCGACCGCCTTGCGCAGCCGCCGTTCCAGGTGCTCCGCGTCCTCGGCCGGCTGCCGGAGTTCGGCGGACGTCTTCCTGCGGGGCCTGGTCGACATCCCGGACCGGCTCGACGCTGCTCTCGCGCGTCATCCGCAGACCGGGCTGAAGCGGACGGTCGAAGTACGCGTCAGCTGACGCGAAGACCGACCGCCAGCGTCAGTTCAAGGACCCGGTGTGGCGATGCGAGATCCGGAAACAGCTCCCGCAGCTGCGTCATCCGGTACCGGACCGTCTGGGGATGGACGAACAACGCCGCCGCCACCTCGTCCCGCCTTCCCTGGTGCAGCAGCCACTCCCGCAATGTCTCCTCCAGTCGCCGTGCGGTCGCGACAGGCAAGGTCCGCAACGGTGCGAGGGCTCGGGCACGCAGGTCCGCGAACGCGTCCACGTCGGCGCTCAGCACCAGCTCGGGCAGGTGGTCCTCGGTGTCGCGAATATCGGAGGAGAGGGAGCGTGCGCGTACGGCTCGTGCGTACGAGGCGGACGCACGAGTCCATGGCCGGGCCGGGCCGACCACGGCGGTGCGGTCGGTCAGCTGCCGCAAGAGATGTGGTCGGTCGGCATCGGGGACGAGCAGCACACCGGTGGCGTCCGGCAGATCGTCGAGGACGAGGGTGCTCGGGTCGAGCGCGCGGTAGGCAGGCCGGGCCTGGGCGGCGGGCAGCAGGACCGCGGTCAGTGAAACCGGAGGCTGCCACCCGGCCCGTTGAACAGAGGCCAGCAGCACGTCCGGGCTCGCGCCGGCGACGAGGTCGCGGGCCAGGTGTTCCAGGTGCCGCTCGTGGTCCCTGCCCCGGGCGGCCAGTTCGTCGGCGTGGCCCGCGGCGCTCGCGGCGGAGAGCTCGTCGATGTAGGCGAAGGTCAGCTCGGCGAACTTGGCGACCTCGGCGGCGGGCAGACCTGCGGGTACGGCACCCGCCGCCAGGCATCGCCAGGCCACGCGAGCGCCGACACGGTAGGCGCTGAGCAGGGCGTCCATCGAACGGCCGTCACGCACCTCGCCGCGGCCCAGCTCGTAGGCCGCGTCGCCGCCGTCGCCGCCTGCGGCGTTCCCGCTCGCGAGGTCCAGGTAGTGCCCCAGGGCGGTGCGGACGGCTCGGCGGATGGTGCCGCCCATGCTGCCCGAAAGGGCGTTGGCGTAGGAAGGGACCTCGTCGATGATCGCCTGGACGACCTCGTCGGCGGTGGTCTTCAGCGCGGCCCGAAGCACGGTGACCGTCGTCTCATCCAGGGCCAGTTCGCTGGCCCTCCGAGTTACATGGCTCACGTTCTATTCCCTGCGAACAATTCCGTCGATCAGATTCACGTCCTGCGGTCAGGACTTTACGCCCTGAGACGCAGCAAGCTGGGGCCATGACGAGTACAGCCCTCCGCAGCAGGGCGTGGAAACTGCTGGAGATGGTCACGACGCCGCTGCTGCCGTCGGACTACCTCGACCTGGTCAGCCCGCTGCGTGCGGGCGCCGACCTGCGGGGGCGCATCGAGGCCGTGCACCCCGAGACGGGGGACGCCGCGACCATCGTGATCAGGCCGGGACGGGGCTGGCGCGGCCACACAGCAGGTCAGTACGTGCGGATCGGGGTCGACGTCGACGGGGTGCGCCTGTGGCGTGCCTACTCCATCACCTCACCGACGAACCGCGAGGACGGCCGCGTCACGATCACCGTGAAGGCGATCCCGGACGGCAAGGTCAGCAACCACCTGGTCCGCAGGGCGAGGCCGGGCACGCTGATCCAGCTCGACCAGCCGACCGGTGACTTCGTGCTGCCGCAGGCCGAGCCCGCCAAGGTGCTCTACCTGACGGCCGGCAGCGGCATCACGCCCGTGATGGGCATGCTGCGCGACACCGAGTTCGACGACGTCGTCATGGTCCACTGCGCGCCCCGGCCGCAAGACGTGATCTTCCGCGACGAACTGCACGGCCTGGTCGCGGACAAGAAACTGCGGCTCACAGAGGTGCACACCGACACGGACGGCATGCTCGACATCGCCCGTCTCGACGAACTCGTGCCCGACTGGGCCGAGCGCGAGACCTGGGCGTGCGGGCCCGCGGGCCTGCTCGACGCCGCCGAGGGACATTGGACCGAGCACGGCGTACAAGAGCGCCTGCACACCGAACGCTTCCGCCCCAGCATCGTCGTCGCCGGCGAAGGCGGCGAGGTCACGTTCAGTACCACCGGCAAGACCGTCGACGCGGACGGCGCCACGCCGTTGCTGGACATCGGCGAGGAGGCCGGCGTGCTCATGCCCTCCGGGTGCCGCATGGGCATCTGCTTCGGCTGCGTCACGCCGCTCAAGGCGGGCGCAGTCCGCGACCTGCGCACCGGCGAGATCACCGAGGCCGAGCCGGGCGTCCTCATCCAGACCTGCGTGTCCGCCGCGGCGGGCCCCTGCGACATCGAACGGTAGGAGCACCTTGACCGCCATCGACCCCACCGCCCACCTGACCGCGGAGCAGATCGAGGAGCTCGGCCGCGAGCTGGACGCGATCCGCGACGAGGTGATCGCCGGCCGCGGCGAGAAGGACGCCGCCTACATCCGTAAGGTCATCTCGGCGCAGCGCAAGCTCGAGCTGGTCAGCAGGGGCGTGCTGCTGTTCTCGATCTTCCCGCCCGCGTGGGTGCTCGGCACCGCCGGTCTGTCCGTGGCGAAGATCATGGACAACATGGAGATCGGCCACAACATCCTGCACGGCCAGTGGGACTGGATGCGGGACCCGAAGATCCACTCCACCACCTGGGACTGGGATCACGTCTCGCCGGCCGAGCAGTGGAAGCACTCGCACAACGAGCTGCACCACACGTACACCAACGTGATCGGCAAGGACAACGACCTCGGCTACGGCATCATGCGCGTCGACGAGGACCAGAAGTGGCACCCGTTCCACCTCGGCCAGCCGCTGTGGAACTTCATCAACGCCTGCTTCTTCGAGTACGGCATCGCGGCGTACGACCTGGAGCTCGGCAAGAACCTGAACAAGCGCCGCCGCAAGAACCCGGAGTTCCGCGCGCGGGCCAGGGCCGTGGGCCGCAAGATCCGCAAGCAGGTGCTCAAGGACTACGTGATCCACCCGCTGCTGTCGGGCCCGTCGTTCCCCACCACGCTCGCCGCCACGTTCACCGCGAACCTGGTACGCAACATCTGGACCCACTCGGTGATCATGTGCGGGCACTTCCCCGAGGGCGTGCAGGTCTTCGAGCGCCGGTCGATCAGGGGCGAGACGCGCGGCCAGTGGTACCTGCGCCAGATGATGGGCTCGGCGAACATCAGCGGCAGCAAGGCCATGCACTTCATGACCGGCAACCTGTCGCACCAGATCGAGCACCACCTGTTCCCGGACCTGCCGAGCAACCGGTACGCCGAGGTCGCGGTGAAGGTGCGCGCGCTGTTCGAGAAGTACGAGCTGGAGTACGTCACCGGGCCGCTGCCCAAGCAGGTGTTCTCCGCGTGGCACAAGGTCTTCCGGCTCTCGCTGCCGAACAAGAAGCCCAAGGTCAAGACGCCGGACCGCGAGCAGGAGCTCGTCGCCGCCTGATTCCCGGTATTGGTTCAGATCTCTCGGCCGTACCGGCGGCACCGCCGGTTTCGGTGAGATCCGTTGCGGACGGACGGTGGGCGACCGCGACGTCAGACCTTACGACACGGGATCCGGGTCAGGCCGGGGACTCCGCCAAACGGGGGGAGCATGGGCGCGGTCGGGTCCAGCGCGGACAATGCCGCTGCGGAAAGCTTCAACGCCGCCTTCAAGCGAGAGACACTCAAGGGCCGCAAAGGCTGGTCGAACGAACGTGAAGCGCGACTCGACGCCTTCCGCCGGCTGACCCGATACACCCGACGCCGGCACTCCCACCTCGGTCAGCGATCTCCGATCGCCTACGAGAACGACCTCCCGCGAACAACAACTACCCTGACCCAAGCCGCATAGACGTTTTCAAACTCCGGGGTCAAGGCCCTTCTCGGTGTTCGCTCAGAACAAGGACAGGCCCTCGCTGTCGGTGTCCGCGATGACCGGCCGGGATCGGCTGGGGAGATCGTCCAGGCGGTCGGGACCGGCCGCAGCGCCGACATCAGGCGCGGTCTCGGTCAGCCAGGTGCCAAAACGCTCGACGGCTTCGCGATAGGTGACGCGCGCCAGGACACGGTGCTCTCCGGAAGGGCAGAAGTCAACACCGACAGTCAGCAGGCAAGAACGGGGCGCGTTCTGATTGCCCGTCCAGGACACCCGCAACACACCGCAGGGTTTTCGCCCGCGAGAACCACGGGGAGCAGGATGGGTCGGGCGCAGCGGCCTGCAGGCTGTGTGGGCGGTCCATGCGGCGAGGTGCGGCAGCGGCAGGGTGGTGCGGGCGCGGCAGCCAGGACAGCGATGCCAGTGGCGGAGCCAGTCGACGGCGTGCGTGTCAAACAGGCGCACGTAATGGTCGGCCACGCGGATGTCGTTGCTGTACAGGTGGTCGGGGCGTTCTTGTGTATTGCAGGACTGACAGACCGGAGCGCGGACGTAACCGTGTTCGTGACAGTGATCGAGCACGGTGGCGGGGGCAGTACGGCAGACGGCACACGTCCATCCGGCCACCTTGCGGGAAATACCGGGTTTCCTGCTGAGTACCGAGTACAGGCGGCCTTGCAGTTCCCCGTTGTACGGGCGCAGCGGGGCAGTTGGACAGTCCGGGCTCGTCTCGCGGCCGTCGGTGCCTCGGGTGTGCGGGTGCTGGGAGGGCGGCTCGGTGACGGCTGCGCTTTTCTGACGGGTCCGCGCTGTTTGCAGCCACTGTCTTTCCGCGTGCTCGGCCTCGTCCAGCAGCCTGACCACGGCGCGCGGCAGCCACCATGTCCGCACCGTACGGTCGCGGGTGCGCTCCACGAGTATCCGACGCCAGTCGATCCCCGCCAGATGAAACGACTGATCACCTCCGCGTCGTACCGGCTCCTCGGGGTCGCCCTGCTCCAGTAGTTCACATGTGATGCGCTGCCGCCATCGCAGCAGAATGCCCTCGCCGTGCTCCTGCTTCGGCGCGCCACCGAACGGGCCGATGCGGACCAGGTCCTGAGGGTCCATCGCTACCGCGCCCAGTTCCGCTGCCGACCGGCGCACCTCAACCTCCGGAACACCCCACTGGCCGTCGCGGGTCTTTCCAGTCCTTACCACACGAGCACCGAGCAGGACATACCCTTCCCCGGCATCGGCGGGAAAACCAGTGAACGCGGCAGAAACCGTCGGCACAGCGCTGTCGATCGTCAACTCGGCCCACAGAGCGTCTGCGGCACTCACAGTGATCACGTCACCCCTACGACCCGGAACAACACGCTCTGACATACCGACAGGCTAACGGGCCTGCACCAGCATGCTGACAGCTGGCAATCAACGGAGTGCCTGCTGGACGCGAACATCGCCGGCTGTGTCTCCTCGTCCCTGTCAGGCCCCTTGACGAGGAACGTCGCAGAATCCTGCTCAGGTGCCTCAGGGCCCTTGAGAAGGTCGTGCCATCGATCGGTGAAGAGGGCGGCGCGGTGGAGTACTACGAGCGCCTGCGCGAGATGGCCGAGCTTGCCACCGAACTCGGGAACTCCGGGCCCCGGTAGCGTCGAGTGACGCGAGGTGCTGGATCAGCCGACGGCTCGCTGCCCGGCACGGACATGACCATCTGGGCCGTACTCAAGCTGCCGAAGTCGACAGCCGAGGCTGCAGGATTCGGGGGTGACGAATCTGATCGAGATGGGTGAGCGCGAGTACTTCGCCCAGCTCGCCAAGCGGACCGGAATGTTCATCGGCCGCACGACGCGCGGCGGAGCGACCGCCTTCATGGCGGGCGATGACCAGGCCGCGCGCCGGCATGGCGGGCCGAGCCTGGACGGTTGGCGCGACTGGCTGATGACGAACCACGAGGTCAGCGGCAACCTTGTCCGGGAAGCCCAGATTCGGGACCTCGATCCCCGGGTGCTCGGCCAGCGAGTCCGCGACACTGCGCGCCTCACGATCCGACACGAGGTCAACCGGCCTGCGGGTCTCGACGTCGACCAGATCGGTCCCGTAGACACGGCCTTTGCGCATCGCGTACTCGTCGATGCCAACCACTCGCGGGACCTGCCGCTGGGGTTCCGGAAGGGCGTCGACCAGCCGTAGGACCGTGTTCGGGCTGTCCCTCGCCCCGAACACGTCGGCCAGCCGGGCACCGGCGCGACCGGCCAGGGCGAGGCCGACCTCCGCCGGCGCCGACCGCATTCGTTCGGTCCGCTGGCTGTGTCGGCGGGTCAGGCCCGCGACCTGCTCGACGAACGTCCGCCGCCCGCAGGAGACGTCCACCGCTCCCCACTGCCGCCTCTGACCGCCGCGGCGATGCGGACCGGGGCCGACTGGCCGCACCGATACGCGCTGTGGCTGGAGGAGACGGGGCTCGGCCCACTGCACTACGGGCGTTGGCTGCTGACTCCGCGCTCCACTTTCGCTCCGGGTATCTGGGATTGTGACCTCGTTCAGGACTGGCCGGACGCCACCCTCGAACTGCTCTGCGGGGGTGGCTGGCACGGTGTCTTGCCGCTGCGTCCGCTGCCGGCACCGGACGCCTCACGCGTGAAGGCGTACCGCAAGCACGCCCGGGAGGGCACTCTCGCCCCGGTCTTTCTGTGGTGGGTGTCCTTTCTGGACGGGTGGTTGCTCCTCGACGGTCATGACCGGGCTGCTGCCGCTCTGGCTGAGGGCATGCAACCGGCCTGCGTGGAACTGGTCCGCGTACCGGACGACGCCGACTGGCGGGCGACCGCCGAGAAGATCACCGAGGCGCACGAGGAACGAGTGGCGCGACTGGCCGAGCGCCCCGCGGGCCCGCACACTGCACGTGAACGGCAGGTGCTGGACCGGGGCTACGCCGACGTGATCTCCACCCTGGCGTACGACGCGAACGCCACTCCCGTGTTTGAACGCCCCCGCGACTGACCACGTCGTGCTGTGACTCTTACCGCGCGCCAAAGGGCGGGTGCGGCACCGAACTCGGCGTCGTCCGGGACGGCTCCGTACTACCGGACCCGGAGGAGCGCCAGGTGTTCGCCTCCGGCTCGGCTTCCGCGAGACACCTTGCCTCAGCCGATGTCGGCGCAGATCGGATCGCTGGAAGGCCGTGCGGCGGCGACGTTCATCAGGGAGATGCGGACCATCTGGCCCAAGCGGGCCAGATGCAGGGCGGATGCGTCGTCGTAGACGAGCACCCTGAGAGCATCAACGTGAAGCTGGTCCTCCTCACTCAGGCGTGGCAGGCCGACGAGCAGCTCGTGCGAGGGCCGTGTGGTCGCGGCGGCTTCGATGTCCGTGAGACGAAGCCGCCGCACCAGGGCCTCGGTGCCGGTTTCTCCCTGCGCGACCGCGTCCAGGACAAGGGCATGGACGCTCAAAGTGAGCAGCGTCTTCAGCAGTGCCTCGGCTGTGGCGGGGGCCATCGACCAGGTCCGGTATCGCTCGAAGCGGTCGTTGCGCTCCCCCGGGATGCGGTCGACCGCCCGGAGGATCCGCTCGCTCCACGTCACACACGCCACCCAGACGTCCACGGGGTCGGTCTCTCCTTTGGTGGTCGGATTGAGGCTGCGAGGAGGCTAGAGGCAGCGGGCCTTCAGGACGGCTCCGCTCACATCCGCGTTCGCGGTCTCGCCGTAGTGGACGGACCCGATAACGCGGGTGCGGTAGCTGTAGAGCGGAGCCGTACTCCGGTACTCACAGGTGAAGGACGCCGTGGTCGTCCGATAGGGAGGCGGGCAGGCGTACTGGTGGCTGGACTGCGCCACGGTGAGCCACCGGCCCGGACCGGGGTCGTACCACTCGAATTCCGACTCGCTGTTGCACGACAACGGCTCATGAGGTGTGCAGCTCTTGACCCGCCCACGCCTGTCATCTTGTTGGCGCTGCAATTCGGCTTCTCCGCACGGTAGGTACAGGCAACGGTGTCGCTCGCCGCGCCCGCGCCGTCCAGTGGAGGTGTGGAGCTCCCCGGTGAATCTTCGGTTGGCCGCGGTGAGGCGTCATTGTTGGTCAGGGGCCCGTCGACCGAGGGTCCAGTCAGGGTGGGATCATTCAGCACGTCAGGTCACATCCGTGCGACGGGGAGTACACACATGCGCAGGGCAGGGACGATAGCGGCTCTCATCGCGGCTGCCGCACTGATGACAGCGTGCGGCAGCAGCGGCGACGACGGCAAGGCAGAGCGCGCCGATAAGGGCGCGCCCACGTCGTCGCCGAAGCCGGCCTCTGACGGCCAGGACAGGACGTACGCCGTCTCCTTCGAAGTCGGTGGCAAGGGCAAGTCCAGCGTCTACTACAACCTCGACACGAACCACTCCGAGCAAGTCGCGCTTCCGTGGAAGAAGTCGGACAAGCTCACCTTGAACAGCACCGAACGCAAAGTCGGGATCACCGTATCCGTCGTGCCGGGGCCAGTGATGCTCTCCAACGGCCAGTTTGCCGCTGCTCCTTGCTCCATCACTGTCGATGGGAAGAAGGTCGCCGAGGACCCGGGTGGTGCCGACGGCAAGCACATGTGCGAGTACACCCTGCGGTAACAGCACACCTGTCGGCGGCGCATGCAGTCGGTGTCAGCCAGCGCGACTCAACGTGGCTCTCTCGAAGAGTCACAACTGCGTCCGCGGATTTCCGTCACCCCACGAACCGCATTTCGTCGGCTCCCCGTCAGGGTGGGCAGGGTCGAGGACGAGGTCGGCCTGCCCAAGACGATCGTCCCCGGTACGGCGTGGTCGGCATGCAGAGGCCCGATCCGGGTCACCAGCATGGTGTCGCTGTAGGCGCTCTCCAGCCATGTACGGGTGTCGGCGGCGCCGTCGCACCGTCCTGCCGTCGGCCGTCCGCTCCCACCAGCGCGGCACGAGAAGATGCCGCGGGACGTCGGCGAGGGGTTTCCACCACCGGGACTCCGGCCGGCACACGGCGTCGGCCATGCCACGCGCACGAGCCTGCCAGTCCACGCCCACGTCCGCAGTCCCGGTCATCTGCTCCTCCTGCTCGTCGTTCGGCGAGCAGTCCGGATCAGCGGTCCTCGAAGTCGTCATCACGCAAGTCGCCGGCCAGCCACAGCGTCTCGAGCGCGGATGCATTTACCGGGATTCCCCGCTGTTCCCCGCCCGTTCTGGTGCCGTTGTGGTGCGGCCGATGAGACAAGACGCCGAGTCAGTGCTCGCGGCGGCCGCACTCGGCCGGGTACAGGGCGGAGCCTGGAGCGGCCTCGGACGGTTGCCCGAGTTCGATGCACGCGCCGCCCGAGGCATCGGCGGTCAGCGCGTCGATCTGAACCGTCCGCACGGGCTGTTCGAATGGTGGGGTGTGCAGTTCAGCTTCGACCGGCGTCTGGAACGGCGCGCCTTCAAGGACGGCGATGGCGGTCAGGCTGCAGTCGGCCTGGGGCTCCACCTCCTCGATGGTCAGCCGCCAGTGAAGTTCTGCCTCTGCCAGGAGTTGCTTGCCGTAGATCCCATGAGCGAGAAGAGCACTGCGACGGTGGCGGATGTGCCGCGCTATGGCGCAGCAAAGCGGGACGCCGGCGCCGTAGGGAGTGTCCACGCGGTTGTGGCCGGCGGTCGGGAAGTAGTCCAGCGCGTTGGACAGGAGCCCGAGGGCTACGTCCTTGATGCGAGGCCGCTGCCCGTGCTCGACGAGGTCCAGCAAGATCGGGGTGGCAGCGTAGGCCGCTGGGAACACCATGGCGGCGTGGCCGCAGACGAAGCCGCTACCAGCGAGGAGAGATGCCGCGTCGCCTGTCTCGTTGGCGGTGGTGGACACGGTCAGCAGTCGTAGTGCGTGCGCGACGCGCTCTGGATCGTCGCACCGATGCCACGTCGGGTTGGGTATCGCCGACCAGTTCACGACGTCTATGGCATCAAGAGACACGCCTGCATTCTGCCGCGCTAGCAAGGCGCCCTCACGCGACTCTGGCATTTATGGGCTGAGACGTCATCCGCTCTTCGATCACGGTGCCCGCCTGGTCGAACAGGGTTCTTGATCGGGTGATCGCGTGAGAGCCGGTGTATGGCAGCAGGGCTCTTGGTAGTTCGGGGGTGCGATCCCAACCGAGTACCAGGAGGCCCTGTTGCCGCAGGCTTTCGCGCTCGCATGCCTGGCGGTGCGTGCGGCTGGACCCAGTGGTGCCTGACCATGCCGGGGCCAGGCAATCTCCGTCCGGCTCCGCTGCCGTCTGTGCCCGGCTCAAGATGCGCCGGACAGTGCCTACTGACTTCTTCGGATTGTTGTCGGGGTTGGTGACGTGGGGTGACCCCTGCGGTAGGCCGGAGGTATGTGGTACGCGCAGGGTGGAGGGCTGACCGCGGAGCGGCGGCTGTTACGCGGGCGGATCCGGTACGAGGCGGGTGAGCGTTTCGGGCGCCGTGAGAGAACCGCGGTGATCGCGAAGTGCCTGCGCACGGGGCCCGGCCGTTCATGGCTGGGAGGATCAGCGCTGGATGCTGGCCCGGATCAGAGTGCTGATCGCCCGGAAGTTTCGGCTGGACTGCTCGTCGGCGGCGGTGTGGCGGCTGCTGCGCCGGCACCGCTGGTCCTGGCAGTCGCCGGCCCGCCGGGCGCTGGAGCGCGACGAGCAGACGGTGGGTCTATGGAAGAAGGGTGTGTGGCCGCAGGCGGAATGACTGCGGCGGTGCTGGGGGCGTACGTCGTCTGCGAGGACGAGGCCGGGTTCTCGATGACCCCGCCACGCGCCCGCACCTGGGGTCGGCGTGGACACACGCCGGTGGTGAGAGTGCGGGACCGCGCCTGGCGCCGCTGGTCGATCGCGGCGATGTGCTGCTTCAAACCGGGCGAGGCGTCCCGGCTGATCTACCGGCCGCGCCGCCACCCCTTGTCCGTGAGTGTCGGCACTCCTCGGGCGGCGGCTTGGTAGAGCGCGGGCAGGGCATGGATGCGGGCGGCGGTGATGTCGGGGGTCGAGCCCGGTTCGACGTCGGAGACCCAAAGCGGCGTGCCATCGGGATCTCACAGCCGGGGCGTGCCCTGCCGGCCGTGCACAAGGGAGAAGTTGGCCAGTGCCTGCCGGTTCCCGTCCTCACCCAGCCGGGCGACCATCGGCTCCACCGACTTGCGCCTGCCGTCTGTCAGCAGCCCCCTCAGATAGACCTGCCCCCACCGGCGCTGGTCCTTGCGCGCGAACGGTTCGAACACCTCCGCCGCGAACGCCTCCAACTCACCACGCACCACAGCAATCTCATCCGGAGTCACACCCACTCAACGCCCCACCAGGCCCCAAGGACACGCACCACTCCAACCGACCTGACCAGGCACTACTAGTAGGACTCCGTTAGGTCTTCCGCTTGTCCCTGTTTGGGGGCATGGACGCACATGAAGTGGGCCGTGCCCGGGTGAAGTTGGGGTTATTCGTGGCCGATGTGTTCGCGTCGGTGCCGCGCAAGGGCCAGCGGGCGAAGGGTGACTGCTATCTGCGGGGGCTGATGCTCGACGGGCGGCGCAAGTCCATCCAGGCCATGGCGGAGCGGCTGCCGGACGGCAACGAGCAGAACCTGCAGCAGTTCGTGAACCAGTCGACCTGGGATCCGGTGCCGGTGCGCCGGCGGATCGCCGAGCGGATGATTCCGCAGATCACCCCGGCCGCGTGGGCGATCGACGACGTGTCGTTCCCCAAGGACGGGAAGATGTCGGTGGCAGTGGCTCCTCAGTACTGCGGGGCCTTGGGCAAGCAAGCCAACTGTCAGGTCGCGGTGAGTGTCCACGCGGTCTCCGACACGGCGTCCTGTCCGCTGCAGTGGCGGTTGTTCGTGCCCGAGGAATGGGCCCACGATGGCGAAAGGCGCAAGAAGACCGGCATGCCTCCCGAGGTCGGGCACCGGGAGAAGTGGCGACTGGCCCTGGACACCCTCGACGAACTGGCCGGGTGGGGCATGGTGCCGCCTGTGGTCGTGGCCGACGCCGGCTACGACCAGAACGCCGACTTCCGGGCCGGCCTGAGCGAGCGTGCCCTCGACTACGTGGTGGCGGTCCGCTCCGACACGAGCGTCCACCAGCACGAGGCACAGCCTGCCGTTGCGTCATGGTCGGGAACCGGCCGCAGGCCACAGCCCCGCTACCGGGACAAGCCCTCCTCATTGGCCGTGCTGGCGGCCGTCCACGGGCGGCAGGCATTCACCGAGATCACGTGGCGCCAGGGCTCCCGCGGACCGTTGCGCTCACACTTCCTGGTTGTGCGGGTTCGGCCCGCCGGCGTCAAGGCCCGCCGTCTGGCCCGAGCCGCCGCCATCACGAAGGAGGGCTGCTGGGACGGTGTCCTGCCCGAGGTGACGCTGCTGGTCGAATGGCCTGCCGGAGCCGAGGCGCCCACCGACTACTGGCTGTCCAGCCTGCCCGCCGCCACCCCGGTCGCCGAACTGGTCCGCCTGGCCAAGATCCGCTGGCGCATCGAGCACGACTACCGCGAACTCAAGCACGGCCTGGGCCTGGACCACTTCGAAGGACGCTCCTGGACCGGCTGGCACCACCACGTCACCCTGGTCACCGCCGCCCACGCCTTCCTCACCGAACAGCGCCTGGCCCCAAAAGCCGATACAGCGGACTCACCCTCTACCAGACCCTCGACGCCCTCCAGGACCTACTGAACTGCTGGACCGGCACCTGCACCACCTGCCACCAGCCCCTCCCCGCCAGGACACACACCACGCCAAGATCCAGACAGACCTAACGGAGTCCTACTAGTGCTGTGACCGCATAGGTTCGCCGGGTTGGCCGTCGTGGCGGTTGGAGGGGCGGCAGACATCCGTGCCGAATGCTGGAGGTCTTGGTGGCCGAGCTTTATGCACGGTACGCAGCCTGACCGATGCGGCTACGATCCACGGCGTGGGGCATAACGGGTGGCGAGCACTGATTGGCGCGGCGGGGGCGAGTGCCTTGTGCTGGGGAGTTGCTGGGACGGTGCATCTGGGGTTGGTGCATCACAGCAATGGGCGGCGCCGTGACGGTTGGAGCCTTCCCGAAGGTGGGGGGCTCTACGAGTTCGCGTTCATGGCAGGAGCCATCGTGACGTTGTACTCCGTTCCCGGGCTGCTTCGTCGCAAGGAGTGGTGGCTGGCGCTGAGCCTGAGCCTCGGAACTGTGGTGGGCGCGGTTTCGGTACTCGTTCTGGGACAGGAACCGCGGTATTGGGTCACTGCGGCGGTCATGGTTGCTCTCGGGGTTGCGGCACTCTTGGTGAGCCTGTGGTGGGGGCGTCAACGATCTGGTGCTGTGACCGCGTAGGTTCGCCAGGTTGGTAAGGCCGCGGCTTTGAGGGGGCGTCCGCCCCAGCGGATGCCCTTCTCACTGCGGATGCGGGCGCGTTCCTTGCGTTCGGCGGCCAGGACGTCGCGGTGGCGGGCGTTCGCGTTGCGCCAGCGCAGGTAGGCGTGCAGGGCCCGGGTCTGCACGGTGTGGTTGGGATAGTTCGAGTTGGCGATAGTGAACTGCCGCAGCGGTCCGAAGTGCGCCTCGATCGGATTCGCCCACGAGGCGTAGGTCGGCGTGAAGCACAGCTCGACCTTGTTCTTCTTCGCCCAGCGGCGGATGTCGGTGCCCTTGTGAGCGGACAGGTTGTCGAGGATCACGTAGATCGGGGCGCCGTCGGGCCGGGCGGCGCGGATCGACTTCAGCGCGGCCAGCGTGTTCGCGGCACCCTTTCTGCGGCAGTTGACGCCCCACAAGCGGTCGTCGCCGACCGAGTAGCAGCCGTGGAAGTAGCGCACCCCGTGGGTGCGGTGGTAGGTGGCTGGATGCCGCTCGGGCCGGCCCTGCTCGGCCCAGCCCGAGCCCGCGCTGGGTCGGATCCCGAGCGGGCCGAACTCGTCGAAGGCGAAGACCCGGTCCGGGAAGCGGTCGAGCACTTCCTCGATGCGGTCCAGCTTGGCCTCGCGCTCGGGGTCGGGGGGATTCCTTCCATGTCTTGGTGCGCTGGAAGGTGACGCCGCGGCGGGCGAGCAGGCCGCGTAATGCCTCGCGGCCGATGCGGATGACCCGGCCGTGGACTTTCCGCAGGTAGGCGACGAGTTTGCGCAGTGACCAGCGAGTGAACGGCTGGCCGAGCTTGGTCGGGCGGGTGGTGGCCGTCGCGACGACGAAGTCCTCGTCGTCAGGCGTGAGCAGGCGGGGACGGCCTCCCGCCCACCGAGGGTCCAGACAAGCCAGGCCGATCTCGTTGAACCGGTGGAGCACATCCCGGACGGTGTCCTCGTCGGCCTGCACCAGCTGGGCAATCACCGGCACCCGGTTCCCGCCGGCCGAGGCCAGCAGCATCATCGCGCGCCGATAGCGCACCGAGCTGGTGCTGCCCCGGCGCACAATCTGCTGCAGCTTCTGCCCCTCCTGGTCAGTCAGTCTGCGCACACGGACAGGCTCAGCCACCGCGCCTCCAGCAGTCGGATCGGACGTCACCCCACATCCAACCGCCACGACCACCGCCCCGGCGAACCTATGCGGTCACAACACTAGCCCGCACCGACCGGCGCGTACACACCGAACTGACCGATGAGGACTGGCGCCTGGTAGTGCAGCGGGACAGCGAACGCGCGGCCGCCTGGTCCGAACCGGTCCGCCGCACCGCCCAGCCCACCGCGACACCGCCCGGGGTCGCCTACCACCGGCTGTCGCCTGACGAGCACCGGTGGATCTTCGACGAGCTGATCGTGCCGACGGTGCTGGAAGGCATCGTGCCGCAGGCCGATCCCCGCGTCGTGTACCTGATTGGGCAGCCCGGTGCGGGCAAGACCGAGACGGCAGACCTGCTGCGCCGCGCTATGCGTCCCGGCACCATCCGGCTGAGCAGCAACGACTTCAAAGCCGCACACCCGGACTACCTCCAGCTGATGAAAACTGATCCACGGCGTCGGCGCAGCCATCCGCTCCGACTGCCGCGACGAGCGGGCGCCGCAGGGGCAGCGGGCCAGGACCTGCCTCGGCGGGCACCTCGTCGCACGGTCGACCCAACCGCCCGGCGGCTCGGGACCGGCTCCACGGAAAGCGGTTTCTGATGTCCGGAGTTAATACGGGCACCAGAAACCGCTTCGGGAGTGAAATGCGCGCCTTCCGGTCCGGCAGCGCGAGCATAGTCTCCAGCTCCGCTACCGCGCTTCTATCGAAGGAGGGTTTACTTTTGTCAGACTTTCGCCATCACTACAACTCGCACCACTCCCCGAGCCCTTCAACCGTCCCTGTCTGGACGAAGTTCTGCACAACATCCCACGCGTGATGGACACTCAGGATGAAGTCACCCGTGAATTCTGTCAGGTCATCCATGATTGGGACATCGATTGTCACCTCCGGTGAAACAGTGCCATCCCCGACGAGAAGGGAAACGCTCGCTTCATCATTGAAAAGATGAATGACAGCATGATCGCCTCGGAAACTCAGGGTCAATTGAGGGAATGCGTTGTCCGGGAATCGAACTTCCAGGTATCCCTGACCGCGCGAGCGCAGTTCATTGAACCCACTTGCGAGATCGGGCAGTTCCGAACGTCTCTCATTTGGGCTAAACCGCCCAGACTTTAGTGACGTCATCGACCACACCACGCTCATCCGTTCACCTCCAAAATGTCCACTGTCACCTGGGCCACGGCTTAGGATCCCGGTCGTTCCCAGTAATCGTCTTGCTGGCACTCCACCGCCCCGAGGGGGTCACGGTCCCCAGGGGAGTCCGGACATCCAGAACCGCTCCCTCGGGCAACAGGGTAGGCACCTGCGACGTACAGTAACCACAGATCCCGTTCGGGTTGTCGATCAGGAGCCTGCCGCTCTTTGCGCCCATCGCTCGCATAATCAGAGCCGCTTGCCCTTCGACGTGCCCGCTCGCCGCATAGTTGGGCAACGACGACTTCCCCGACACCAGCGGAAACAACGCGCCGTCGATCTCAAGAACCCCGGCGGTCTTACCTTCCTCGCCGATGCCAGCGAGCAACCGCTGCGCGGCACTGAGGGTACCCTTGCTCGTTGCAAGGGCCTTGGCGCCAGCCGCAGCGACTCCGCCTCCCACTACCGCGCTACCGCCCGACGCCCCGCCGGTAGCCATCTCCATGATCTCCGCAGCACACACCGGGGCCGTGGCCAGGCATCCATCGCCCACGGCGACGGCCACGGGAGCGGCGACCACGACCGCGGCCACTCCCACGATTGCGCCCAGGACGATCTTCTGCCAGGTTGCGAGTTTCGGCGTATCCGGAAGGTCGTCAGCCTTGGGGTCGTAGTAGGGATTTGTTCCCATCGCCCAGCAGGATCTGCACTGCGATCCGTCTCTTCGCTCGGGCTTCGGGTCAGGCCCCTTCTTGAACACGACCTGCGCCGACTTGTGGCCGGCGTCCGTGCGGATGGTGACGGTCATAATTCCTGTTCCGGTGCCGCCTCCCACCTTCTGGTACTGGAACGTCTGGGTGGAGGTCTGGCTGGAGTGGTACACCCAGGTCCCGTTGGGGCCCATCGCCATGTAGTCGTGGTAGCTGCCGCCGTTGCCGTCGCTGCACCCGCGCTCGCAGTCCGTGATCGGCCGCAGGCCGGTGGGGTCGGACATGGTGACCGGAGTGTTGTTCGCGTAGGCGTAACCGTTGAGGGACTCGTGGTCGTCGGGGGCGAGAACGGGGTCGACGGAGAGGAAGCGCCCGCTGGCCGGGTCGTACTCGCGGGCGCCGACGTGGGTGAGGCCGGTGCCGACGTCTGTGGGTTTACCGAGGAAGCCCTTGTCGTCGGGCCAGGTCGACGGTGTCGCGCCGCGCGCCTCACCGAAGGGCTTGGTGTAGCGGCGGGTGACGGCCTGGGTGGTGGCGTCCACGGTCATCGAGGCGGTGCCGTGGTGGTCGTCGACCATCCAGGACAGACCCGTTTCGGTGCGGACGGCGGTGGCATCGCCGGCCGGATAGTAGCGCTGGGCGGTGAACTTCTTGGCGGCCGTGTCGTAGTGGAGCTCCTGACCGGCCAGGTAGAGGACGGTGTTGACGGGGCCACGCCGGATCAGGAGTTCGCCGTTGGCGTCGTAGAGGTAGTCGGTGCTCTTGGTGTCTTCGGTGAGGTGGGTGAGTTCTCCCTCGATGTCCCAGGTGAGGCTCTGCGCGGTGCCGGTGGGGCCATAGCGCTTGGTGGTGTTGCCCTGCTCGTCGTAGGTGTAGCTCTTGGCGGTACCGCCGTCGACGGTGACGGAGGTCAGGGTGTGGGGCTGTCCGGCGCCGGTGGCATTGACCGCGGGATAGCCGTAGTCGGTTTTGGTGTCACCGGCGGCCTTGTGTTCGGTCTGGGTGTCGCGCAGACCCCCGGGCTTGTAGGTCCAGCTTGTCCAGTACGGGGCCGGCCCGCCGAGGGTGGACGCCGACCGGGCGGTGGCGCAGTCGTTGGAGGTCGGGGTCCAGGCTTCGGCCAAACGGTGGTAGCCGTCGTAGGCGAAGCACTGGGTGTCCTTGCCGTTGGCGTTGTCGGTGAGCGACTTGACGTTGCCGGTGGTGTCGTAGACGTAGTCGACGTCGCTGGTGTAACCGGTGTTGGTCTGGTCGACGGTGTGGGTGTTGGCCAGCCGACGGGTGCCGTCCTCGTAGCGGTTGAGGATCTGGAGCTGCTTGGCACCGGTGGAGGTGCCCAGGCGGGTTTCCTCGATCTCGCCGTACGGGGAGTAGCCGATGTTCTGGATGTAGTCGGTCATGCCGTCGGTGCCGGTGAGCATGCCCAGGTCGTTGTAGCTGTTGGTGACGGTCTCGGCGGGCAGACCGGCGGCTGCGGGCATCGAGGTGGACTGAACGGTGCCATCGATGTTGTAGACGGTGGAGGTGGTGAAAGTCTGCGGCGCGCCAGCGATGACCAGGGGGTCGGTGGCGGCGATGACGGTCTTGATGCCCTTGGCGCGGCCGAGGGCGTCGTAGCCGGTGACGGCCTGGGAGTAAATCTTGCCGGTGGTGCCGCCGACGTACCGGATCGAGGCGGTCAGCTGGCCTTTGGCCTGGGAGTCGTAGGTGAACTTGGTCAGTTGGTGGGCGTTGTCCTTCGTCCCGTCCCAGGTACCGATCTTGCGGTTGAGCTCGTCGTAGTCGGTGATCAGGGTGCGGGAGACGCCGTCGAGGGTCGTGGTGGCCGTCAGCGGCTGGTCGACGTCGTTGTACGTGGTGTCGGTCTCGCCCTTGTCAGGGTCGATGGAGGTGGTCTTGCGACCGCGAAGGTCGTAGCCGTACTTCCATACCGCCCCGTCCGGTCCGGTCATCTTCTTGAGCTGACCGCCGGGGGTGTACTCGTACTGAGTGCTCGTGTAGTCGCTGCCGGTCGGGGTGGGGCCGCCGTACTCGCGGCGTTCGGTGGTCCGACCGCGGGCGTCCACCATGGTGAGGGTGCCGGTGCCGCCCGCTGCGGCGGTCACGGCGGTGCGATCGCCCTCCGCTTCGGTCTTGGTGCGCCACTTCTCTTGGTCGTAGACCCGGAAAATCGATTCGGTGGTGCGGCCAGCGGCGTCGAAGACCGTCTCGGTGGAGGCGGGGACGGAGCCCGGGTAGGTATTGGCCAGGGCGCCTGAGGGCGCGTTGCTGTCGTGGACCTGACTGTTGGAGATGTAGGCCAGGCCGCGGTCGTCGTAGAGGGTTTCGGAGATCACCCGGCCGCCGTTCGGCGCGGGGACCTGCTTCTGGCGGGAGCGCAGCAGGCCGTCGAAGATCTCGTAGGAGCTGTTGTAGGTCTTGCCGTCGGCCTTGAGGGCGTCGGTGCGGACCCAGGTCTCTTTGTCGTTGTTGATGCTGTAGGCGTAGGCGATGCTGGCGGCGTCACCGAGCGTGTGGGAACGGTCCGGCTTCCAGACCGACCGCAGGCGGCCGAGCGCGTCGAAGGACCACTCGGTGACGTTGCTGTTGACGTCGGTGGTCTTGGTGGCCGTGCCCCAGGCCGGGTCCACCTCAGTGGTGGAGGTGTAGAGCTTGGGGTCGATTGAGGTCTTGGACGTCAGCGGGCCGTAGCCGGTGTCGTCGGGAACGTAGGTGGTCTTGACCGTTTGGTTGAGGGCGTTGGTCGCGGTGGACGGGCGGCCCAGCTTGTCGTAGGTGGAGCCGGAGACCTGCTGGTAGACCGGCTTCTTGTCGAGGGCGCCGTAGCTTGCGACCCGGTAGGAGGCAGTGATCTCGCCCTTGGTGGGCGCCGCGCCGACCGCCTGGCCGTCGTAGGCCGTGGTGACGTCGGAGACGACGTCGTCGGGGACCGTCGGCGTGGTCGTGCAGGAAACCGCGTAGGTCTCGGTGCGCGAGACCGCGTTCACAATCCAGGCCGAGGTGTTGCGGGCGTAGCTGGTCCGCACACACGACTCGTCGCCAAGTTTGGCAGCATCGCCGCTGTCTTCCACGGTGATCGGCATGCCGTATGTGGTGTCGTACGTGGTCTGCTGGGTGACGGTGCGGGTGCCGGTGGAGGTCTTGGTGCGGGTGACGGTCTCACCGGCCTGGACGATCCAGGAGTCGGTGGTGCCCCAGCTGTAGGCGTGGCTGCCGGTCTTGTGGGACCAGGGGGTGTTGATGGTGCCGCTGACTTCGTCGGCGTCGTTGTAGACGATGGTCTCGCGGACGAAGCCGGTGTACTGGCGAGAGTCGTCAAGGGAGGTGTCGGTGGAGTCGGTGACCTTCTCGACGCGGGCGGTGCCGTCGAGTTCCTTCTCGCCGTTCAGGCCGCGCATGTACAGCGTCATCTTCTTGCTGCGTGGGCCCTCGGAGTCGCCGGAGGTCTCCACGACCTTGCCGTAGCCGCGCCATTGCGACCAGGTGCGGTTGGACGTCTTGGTCAGGCCCTCGTCGTCGGAGTAGGCCCAGCCGCCACCGCCCTGGTAGTTGTAGTGCTTTTCGCCGGTGCCACCGTGTCCGTAGGGGTCGTCCTGGAAGACGGAGGTGACCACGTACTTGTGGAACCAGTCGGTGACCGGGGTCGCGCCGGACTGGGACCATTTGACCGGGTAGCAGCGGCGGGCGTTCTTGTCGATGTCCGCGGGCATGCTGCTGCCCCAGATGCAGTCCGGGTCGGAGTAATTGACGGTGAGGGTCGAACCCGTCTCGGACTTGATGGTGCGCACGCGCCACTTGATGTAGCGCAGGGTGTCCGGGCCGCTGCCTTCCACGTGGTTGGACAGCTGGAAGCCGCCGAAGACCACCGGTGGCATGGCGGCTGTGGTGGTGTTGGCCTTGCCGGTGTTCTGGATGGAGTTCAGCCACAGGCTCGCCGAGGAGGCGTCACCGGTGTCGGGGAAGCTCTGGTCCAGGTGCCAGGTGTCCACGTCCCGGCGGGTGATGCCGGTGCCGGTCCACACCGAGGTGGTGATGTCGGTGAGGCGCTTGCGGGTGAAGAAGGCAGGGCCGATCTGGGTGGTGCACTTGGTGCTGGCCGCGCAGATCAGGTCGTAGGGCACGTCGGGCCAGTTGGCTTTGGTGTCCTTGGTCAGACTGGTGCAGCCGCCCGAGGCGACGCAGCGCTCGGCGTAGGTGAAGTTGACCTGCTGGGCGGCGGGCTTGGTGTAGATCAGGTCGCTGCGCAGGCCGTAGTCAATGCGGTTGAGATAGCCGCCACGGGTGTAACCGGTGCCGTTGACGGTGGTGTCGGCGTTCTTGGAGTAGTAGTTCGTCTCCTGGCTGTACCAGTACGTGGAGGCGTTGTTGTGGGTGTCCACGACGTAGTCCAGGTTCCAGCGCCAGGCCTGGTTGCAGAAAGAGTCGGCGAAGCCGCTGGATTTGTAGCAGGGCTCACTGGCATCGTCACCGAAGACCGGGACGGTCCACACCGAGTTGGTGACCGGGTCGTCGTCGGCGGTGTCGCTGGTGCCCTTGTCACTCCAGCCTGGCAGCCGGTGCTTGCCGAAGAAGTACTGAATGCCAGACGCGTCCGTGACCTTCCAGTACTCGCTGTTGTTGTCACCATTGCCCGTCGCACCGGTGAGGTGCTCGACGCGGGTGCCGTCCTCGTTCTTCACCTTCCACGAGCCACCGGACGCCTCGGAGAGGGCCGTGGTGTCGCAGGCCGCCTTGTCGGCGCAGGTGTTGACCAGCTCTACTAGGGCTTGGTCATCTTCACCCGTGAGTGGAGTGTCTGTTGGTGTGTGAGCGTCGTTGACGTGGCGTGACACCTGGGGAGATGGCTGAGGTCCGG
>NZ_JBIAQF010000043.1:0-59965 GCF_042888885.1 Streptomyces sp. NPDC002742 | reverse complement strand
GAACTGCAGACACTCCTCGCCACCTGGACCGGCGCCTGCCCCACCTGCCACCAAGACATACCCACACCCATACGAACCTGACCAAGCCCTACTAGGAGAGCTCCGCCGAACGCCGCTCCCGCAGCGATCAAGCCGAGCAGGAACTCGCTGTTCACACGCCCTCCAACTCGTCACGAAGGCCCGGAAGCTACCACGGATGACCATGCTGATCATTTGGGTTTCGGGCCGATGCGCCTTACCTCAGTAATCAGGCGATGTCGAATGCGTGGTGAACCGGCGAACACTCTCGGTATCACGCTTCGGCACGGCGAGGTCGCCGAAGATCAAGTGTGGTCGAGGCGCCAGTTGTCCGACGGGGTAGAAGCCCGTGATGTGATAGCGGACCTGGTTGTGCCAGACGTCGAATCCCATGACCCAGGACTCGGCCAGGTCATCCACGACGATCAGTGCCGGGTGGGTGCCAGCGGTGGGCCGGTACAGGGGTATGGCCACTGGAACCGGGCATTCGCCGAACAAGGAGTCGGCATAGAAGGCCCTGGCTGTCACCATGTGTTCCACGAGCACACCGGTCGCGTGGTACTCGGCCAGCACCTGCTGGAGGAGACCGTCCAGCTCGATCACGATGGTGCGGTGGCGCCTTCCCGTCCGTCTGCGGGGTGGCTCCCAGGTCACTGGGTCACCGCCAGGTGCGAGGTGAGCGGGATGTCGTAGCGCATCCAAGAACGCATGGCAGCAGCGGTATGGGGCCTGCCGGAACCGAGAGCGCGGTATCCGTCAAAGATCCAGCTCGTCACCTCCAGGAAGGTGCCGCGGCCCGTGCTGATGTCCAGTTCCGTGTTGAGGAAGGCCGGCCGCTTGGCCACCGCGAAGCCCTGCCAGGCTCGGTCCCAGCGGAACAGCGTGCCGAACTCCGGGTCGTCCCACACCAGGAGGCGGTTGCGCGTGTGTGCGGCTCGGCAGTCGAGAATCCACAGGTCTGCGTGAGCCTCCCGACCTGCGACTTCAACTGGGGCAAGCGGATGGGCCTGGATCTCTGCCCGCTTACCGCAGCGCAGCAGACAGTCTGCTCTGCGGTTCCCGAGTGGGATCTCGGTGGCCACACCCCAGCCCTTGACTTCTTTGTGCCACGTGGACTCGGTCACAAGGCGCCCGCGTACCGGAGGAGCTCGGCGTCTTCGTCGTCCAGGCCAAGGGCCTGGGCTCCGACCTCGGCGATGTAGTCGGCGAGGTTGAAGATGCCGGGGATGCTGTCGATGCCGACGACGAGCCGGTCGTAGCGCTTGAACAGGGCGAGGATGCGGTTTCCGCGGGCCCTGTGTTCCTTGGCTCCTTGGGCGGATTCCTTGGCCGCACGGTCAAGCCGGTCTGCCTCCATGAAGTCGCGCTCGGCAAGAGGAGGGAGGACTTCCATGATGCGGTCGAGGTCTTCCAGCACTAGTTGCTGGGCCGACTTCTCCGTCAGCTCGCCGCCCTCGCCGATCAGGACCTTCGCCACGACCTTTTCGTCGTCGGATCCAGCACCGTGCGAGCCAGGAACCGCAGCGTCGCCAGGGCCTGATGCTCCGGTGCCGCAGCTCGGACCCATGACAGTGGTGCCGCCCTGTGTAGGTCCGGCCGGACCAGCGAGAGCGGCGATACGAAGCTCCTTGCAGACCTTGTTGAACGAGGTGGCGCACATCGATTTCACCGCGCGGTCGAACACCGGGCGATATTCCGCGGAGAGCACGTTGATCTTCGACCGGACGATGCCTTGCATCCGGGTGAGCTGCTCGGCTTCGCTCCCACCCTGACGGATGCACCGGAGAGCCTCCCGGTCCAGGACGTCGCGCACAGCGTTGGGGTAGCGGCCTGCAGCATTGGGGATAGACACTGGTTTCTACTTTCCGGAGAGGAGTCGGATCGTGCGGGGGCGCTTCTCCAAGACGCGGCCGGCCCAGAAGACGACCGAGTCACGGATGGATTCGACGGACTGCCACACGTCGGGGTCATCGACGTCTGCGAAATCGTCGGGACCCAGCAGGAGAATCTCCCTGCACTTGTGGGCCAGGCCGAAGTAGCGGATGGTCCAGTCGGCACGCGGATCGCGTTCGTCGTCGCCGATCAGCTCGTTGACCAGGTCTTCGTCCGGATCCGGCACGGGGCGCATCTGCTCACGCACGTACCGGGCGACCTCCTGGTCCTGGAGAACCTCACGCACGGTCGGCTCCCGCAGGATGGACAGGACGGCTTCCGGGGTCTTGGTCAGTTCCGCGACTACGGCCTCCCGCACCCCTACACGGCCGAGCTGAGCGACGATCTCGCCAGGCGTCTCCATGCCGAAGGTCGCTCCGTCCGCCAGGCCCAGAGCCCGGCAGTAGTCCCCGGCGTCCAGCACGACCGGCCATCCCGCCCGCTCGGCGCCAGCGAGCCGCCCGAGCAACAGCCCAACACGACGCGCGCGCTCGGCCGGGTCGGTTACGCAGGCTGTGACCACGCACTTCCACGGCACGTGGACGGACGACGTGACGAGCCGTTCGCGAAGTTCCGCGCCCGCCAACGCCGTGACGCGCTGGTATCGCTCAAGAGTGTCGGCCGCATAGCCGAGTTGGTGTGCCAGCGGTTCCAGGGCGCTGCTCACCGCCAGGCTGGACTGCTCGGCGATCTCGGCGCACACGTCGCCGAGTCCGAAGCGCGCCGCAAGCTGCACCCGCGTCGCCTGGACGTCCTGCTCCGCGAACCATCTCGCGCGTTTGAGCTGCTCATCGGTGTAGCCGGGATCTGCGCTACCGCCCGGCTCGATCCACACGTTCTCCATGGCCGAGGACGGTAGA
Source organism: Streptomyces sp. NPDC002742 (assembly GCF_042888885.1). NCBI lineage: Bacteria > Bacillati > Actinomycetota > Actinomycetes > Kitasatosporales > Streptomycetaceae > Streptomyces > Streptomyces sp. NPDC002742. Next base: position 57,155 of record NZ_JBIAQF010000043.1, on the reverse strand, counting down.
AGCCCGAGCCATCCGAAACGTCCGCGAGCCACTCGAACAGCCGCTCAAAAAACAGGTCGACGGCCAAGATCTCAAAAATGTGCCCTAAGGCCGATCACCCCCGAAGTCCGGTTTGACCCGGCCCAGTCGACGGCCTGAATCTGCCCCGCGTGACAATCCGATCGTCAGGAGAGGCAATGCTGGGCGCAGAGGAGCGGCAGGAGTTGAGCGCGGGGTACCCGTCGTTCGTCAATGGAATCCCGGAGAGTGACTGGCCCCATCTCCGGCTCGGCGAGGAAGACCAGCGGCTGATCCAGGGCAAGCGGGGCGAGCACAACCGGCTCGGCCTGGCCGTGCAGCTGACGGTCGTGCGATTCCTGGGCCGTTTCCAGACCGACGTGGAGATGATCCCCGAGGACCTGGTACTTCGCGTGGGCGAGCAGCTCGGCATCTCCGACCCGCTCGCCAAGATCAGCCTGTACGGAGAGAACAGCGACACGGTTCGAAACCATGTCAGGGAGATCAGGCGGGAACACGACTGGACTTCCTTTGTGGAGGGCGAGGCCAGGCTCGTGGCCTGGTTGGAAGACCGGCTGAAGTACTCCACGGACGGCCCGAAGGCGATGACGCTCCAGGCTCTGGCCTGGCTCCGCGGGCAGCGTGTGCTGCTTCCCAGATACTCGACGCTGCGTGACCTGGTGACGCTCTGCCGGGGTAGAGCCGAAGACGCAGTATCGAAGGCACTCGTCTCCAAAATGAACGGTCAACAGGTCCGCATCATCGACTGGTTGATGGAGGTGCCCGCCGGCGAGCGCACCAGCCGTCTGGACGGCCTGCGTCGCGGTGTCGGCGTGCCCTCGTGGGAGAACTTCGTGAAGGCGCTGTCACGCGCGGACGAGATCCGCGCTCTCGGGTTCCTTGATGTGGATGTCTCGTCCATCCCCGACCGCAAGTTGGCGCAGCTCGCCGATCATGCCTTGACCGAGCGGGTACCGCGCCTGAAAGAGCAGACCGGCAAGCGGGCTGCGGTACTTGCGGCCATCAAGCGCCTGGAGACGAGCGCCCTGGACGATGCCATCGACATGCTCGACAAGATGATCAGCGAGCGCTTCATCGCCAAACCCAAGAGGTGGGCCGACAAGGCGCTCGTCGACGCCTACCCGAAGTTCGCCCCTGACGGCACCCTGACCGCACAGGCACTGCTCGCCGTCCTGGAATCCGTGGCCGAAAGCGTCGACCACGACAGCGGTGAGATCACCGACCCAGTCACCGACACCGACTCCACGCGCGCCGCACTGGAGACGGTCGCCGACCGGGACACTCTCCTCCGGGCCGCCAAGAACCTCCTGGAGTACATGCCGGCCCGGGACTCCGACACCCATGAGGCCCGTCGCGCCAAGGCACTGGAACGGTTCCGAGACGTACGGACGCTCGTACCCGTCCTTGTCGACAGGGTTCGCTTCGGCGCAAGTCCCGCGGGCCAGGCCGCACTGACCGCGCTCCACGCTTTGCCGCCTCTCCTGGATCGCGAGGACGTACGGCTCGATGACATCGACACCACGTTGTTGAACGGCTCCTGGAAACGTCTCGTGGAAGGTGAACCGGAACAGTCCGACGGCGCGGTGAACCTGTCGGCATACGCCCTGTGCGTGGTGGAGACCTTCCACCGGCATCTGTGCAACCGAGCGATCTTCGTTCAGGGCTGTTCCCGCTGGGGAGACCTGCTCGCGCGACTCCTGTCAGGCGAGGCCTGGGCACAGGCCCGGCCCAGCTTGCTCACCAGCTTGGATCTACCCGAAGACCCCAGCGCCTACCTCGACCGCGCTGGCACAAGCCTGCACGCCGACCTCGCCAGAATCGCCTCCCGCATGCCCGAGGGCGCTCAAGTCACGCTCGGAAACGTCGACTTGGCCTTGCCGAAGGGGCGACCACCACGTACATCGAGCCTAAGTCGGCAAGTAGAGAAGATGCTCCCCAAGGTAGAGCTGCCCCAAGTGGTGCTGGACGTGCTGAGCCGGACCGGCGGGATCGCCGCGTTCACCACCCGCAACGGCAACCCTTCCCCCTACCCGGAATTCGAGCTGTCCGTAGCCGCCGTGATGGTCGGATACGGCTGCAACATCGGCCTCGAAGCCGTCGCGAACGACGAAAAGGACGCCCTCAAACTCGACCGCCTCACCAGCATCAGCCGCGAATACTTCCGCCCCGATGTGATCGAGGCATGCACCACCCTCATGCTCGGCGCGGAGACCGACGCCCTCACCACCCTGCAGTTGAACGGTGAGCGCCTCGCCTCCGTGGACGGCCACCGCTTCGTCATCCCCACACCACAACCCGGCCTGCTCATCGCACCCGAAGGCAATTCCGAGGTCACCTGGCTGACCATGCTGACCGAGCAAGCCGTCCAGATGTCCGGGCGCATGGTCAGCGGCCGACCCAGCGCCGCGCTGGAAGCACTCAACACCCTTACGACGTACCGAGACCAGACCAACGTCCCAGAAGACAGCCGACACCCCGAAGCCATCGTCGCCGAGGCCGGAACGCACGAGGAGCTCGTCTTCGGCCTTCTGACCCTCTCCGGCTACTCCTACCAGCCCGCCCCGCACCAAATCAACGATGCCAGGCTATGGCGCATCGATAGGTCAGCGGACTACGGACCTCTCCAGGGCGCAACACGTCGGCAGATCGACCTTTCACAGATCGCCGCACACTGGGAAGACATCCTGCGGGTGATCGGCTCGATCCACCACGGTGCCGTCAGCGCACACGATGCGCTTCGGATCCTGACCCGCAACGGCCAGCCCACCAACCTCGGATCAGCGATCGTCTCCTTCGGACGCATCGCCAAAACACGCCACCTGCTCCGCCTCTACGACAACCCCGAGTACCGGAACGGGATCGAAGCACAGAGCAGGCTACACAAGGAACGCGCCGACCTTGCCAGGCGTATCTGCCACGGCATCGACGGCCCCTTCCCCAACTACTACCCCGGTCTGGAAAACCGGCTCGGCGTTCTCGGCCTCGTCCTCAACACCGTGGCCCTCTTCAACACGGTCTGCATCCAGAAGATCGTCGAGAAAATGCGCGCCCAGGGCCAGGTCATCTCCCACAGCGACCTCCGCCAGCTCTCTCGGATGATGTACGGCCACATCAACATGCGCGGCCGATTCCACTTCGAGCCGCCTACCGACACGCTGTTCGAGATCCCCGACGTCGAACCGGATCCCACCTGAAGACCGCAGGCTCCACCGGTGGGGCCGCCCCTGAGAGCCACTGAGCGGCGAGCGCCTCCACCTCACGCCGAAGCCGGTACCCCGAATGGGTACCGGCTTCGCCCTTGCCCACTGCTGTCCACCTTCACCAGCCGCGGAGGGGGCTTCCCCGTGCCCCGGCGCCGCGTCAACTTCAATGGGGGCAGGAGCAAGAGGAACTTCCATTCCCGGTCCAGCCTGGTCGACCAAACCTCTGACCAGGCAAAACACTCCTTAACCCACATTTTTGAGATCTTGGTCGCCGAAGGGAACCCCCGTTCCTGTGACCGAGCACTCGAAATGGCGGATCGGAGCACTCTTGTAGGCGGCGAACTGGTGCGTGCCCCGACGAGTACAGCGGCGCGGTCACCACGGCTGTGGCGGAGCGCGGGAAAAGCTGTCTCGTCGCGGGGTGCGGTGGGGCGACACTGTGCGGGTGAAGCTGCTTGATCTGGGCGTTGAGCCCGAAGAGGTGATCGCACATCCCCGGCACCAGGCCGCACAGGTGGACCTGGTGCCGTTGGTCGAGCGCGTACGGGCCTGCCGCACCGCGCAGGACGGCTACGAACTTCAACAGGACCTGCTTCGGCACATCCTCGATGTGGAGAAGGACCGCAACGCCTTCAGCCAGGCGGTCAAGCGCATGCGCGCTGGCAAGAAGCCACAAGCCGGTGCGCCCGAACCGCATTCGGGGCGGGACCTGGTCGACATCGAGACGTGGGCCCTGGAGCGCGACTTGTGCGAGCGCCTGGGACGGCAGTTCCGCTCGATCGGGGACGCGTTGGCCTGGCGGGCCTTCAACCACGACCGCCGGTACATCCTGGCCCTGTGCCGAAACGAGTCGCCCGGACTGATGGCGGGCAAGGCTGGCCTGAAGGCGGAGTTGGAGACCGTGGAAAGTCACTGGCGCGACGACGGCCGGTTCGCGCTCATGCACGATCTGACCAACTGCCTTCGGATCGGCGACATCAGCGTCTGGCAGGACGACGGACCGCACACCTACGAGATCAAGACCAATGCCAGGTACCGCAATCGCCTCCAGGAGCAGCGGATCGCGACCGCGTACGAGGCCATTCGCACCGGGTCCGCGTTGCCCGGGGACAACCCCGACGAGCGGCTCCACGACATCGACACCCCACTGCGGACGCACCTGGAGCTGTTGCAGACCGCGACCCAGCGCGCCGCCAAGGACGGGATCTTCTCCGCCAAGGTGCCAGGCAGTCGTGCCCTGATCGCCGTCGACCTGTACGGCGTGATCGGCCAGGGCTGGACGCCACAGGAGTTCAGGCAACGATGGGCCCGCCAATGGAACGCCGTACGGCGCCGCGCACGCATCGGGGACCAACTCGACTTGAACATGACCGTCACGACTCTGGACACAGTGTCGCGCGACCCCAAGCGCGTCCCGTGGGGCGTCTACCCCGTGCACCCGGTTGCCGCAGCGCGTCTGATCGGTGACGTCATGACCTTCATCGTGGAGACCTCCGGTCCGTCCCTTGCCGCAGACCTGACCGCCCAGGGGATACCGGCGCAGTGGGTGCTCCCACCGGGAACCGAGGAGCTGGTGGGCGGCGAGGTCGTCATGGAAATGCGCAGCCGGGCCGAATGGCGCACTCCCAACGGACTCACTGCCGAGCTGTCCCGGACACTGCAGCTAAGGCGCTCGGAAATGGACCGCTACCTGATCGAACTGCTGGACCAGGACTGCTGGGCAGCAGGAATCCGGCACCTGTTGCTGTCCCCGAACACCTCCGACCGGCCGTGGCCTGTCTTCCGCGACGAGGGACACACCTGGCTGTGACGACTCACGGGCGTGGTCTGCTGGAGCTGTAGGGATGTTCCGGGTTCACCTCCCCAAGGCCGGGGAGAAATGTGGCAGCGCGCTGGGCACCATGATGGTCGGCCGAGGGAACCGGTTTATGGACCAGGAGCTCGTCCCGGCGCTCGAACCCGGACAGGGGTACGGATAGCAGCAGCGCTCCCGCCGCTGGCGCCGAAGCCTGACCATCGGGTCGGCGTAGAGAGACGCGAGCAGGCCCCCGGCAGTACGTCCCGGGGGCCTGCTGACGGTGGTTGCTCTTCGGTTACTGATGATCTTTGCGTGATGTCGCGCCATGATTGACGATCGCCGCAGTTCAAGCGGCCACCGTCTGCGACATCACGCATGGAATCTCAGTGGCTGGCCGTGCCGCTGTCGTCGGGCTCGGACCCGTCCGCCGTGCGACGGCGGACGACGACCAGGGTGATGACGCCGCCAGCAACGAGGAGGCCGACGCCCACGGCAATCCATGGTGTGACGCCGGCGCCGGTATGGGCGAGGGAGCCCGCCGGTACCTTTGGCGTGGAATCGCCGACCGGGGTCGCGGCGGCGGTGGACGAGAAGTCGGCATCCGGTGTGCCGGTGCCCGGCGAGGCGGGTTTGGCCCTGCCAGCCCCGCTGCTCGGCTTGTCCGCAGAGGCGGACGGGGTTCCGGTGGGCTTGTGCGTCGGCTTGTCCGAGGGGTCGGGCTTCGGGTCGGTCGCGGTCTTGGCGTTGATGACGGTCACGGTCACCGGGGCGCCGGGGCCCGCGCTGAACGTCTTGGACGGCTTGTAAAGGTCGTAGCCAGCGGGGGCCTTGATCTCCTTGACCCAGAACTGCGCCTTCCGGCTCGACACAGGCAGTTCTCCGGAGGCCGTGCCCTTGGCGCTGGTGGTCAGGGTGAGCAGCGTCGAGTCGCCGGTACCGATGTTCACAGTCGCGCCAGGCAGGAGCTTGCCGGTCCTATCGTCCTTGACCTGCAGGAGGACCTTAGCGGCCTTGAACGGGTCGGTGATTGTCAGCCGTGTGGTCCCGCCCGGGGTGACGATGACATCCTGGTCGGCGACGACCTCGTGGAACGGGCTGCCGGAGGCCGTCTCCTTGAGCCGGTAGACGCCTGGCGCGAGGTCGGGGAAGGCCAGCTTGCCCTGCGCGTCGGTCTTACCTCGTCCGGCCTCCTGGCCTGCGGAGTCGAGCAGCAGGAACCCGGCGCCGGGGAGCACGTCCCCGGCCGGGTCCTTCGCGGTGATCGCGACGCTGCCCGCGTCTGGGACCGGTGTTTCTGCGGGAGCGACGGAGGCCGAAGGCGCCGGCTCGGACGGCTGCGCCGTCGCGGCCGACGCCCAGGTGAGGGTGCTGGTTACCGCGGCGGCGACGGCAGCGGATCGAACGGTGCGGCGGACGAAACGGAGATGCACGAGAAGAGGGGCTCCTTGATCAAGGGGCGGGGAAGGTCATCAGGTCCGGCCAGAGACCGGGGCAGGAGGCTGCGGGGCCGCAGGTGTGTTGCCGGGTGACTGCTTGGCTGTCGTGGTTGTGACATAGATGGCGCGGCGGGTGTGGACGGGAATGTCCTGGACGGCTCGGTGGAGATCAGTGAGGCGGTGCCTCACGGTCTGAGCCGGGTCGAGGTTCTCCAAGGGGTGGGTCATCAGGGGCAGGGCTCCTGCGGGAAAGCGCGGAACACCGGGGCTGGCGGGTGTGGGCGCGGCTCAGCGTGCGCGTGCGCTGCTACGGGTGACTGGCACGGCGGGAGACGTGTGCGGGGTCCGGCCCGCCATGCGGCTCGACGCGGACGCGGTCCAGGCGCCGGGGAACCAGACGGCGGTGTACTGCTCGATGGCATCACGCAGCCCGGTGGTGACGGCGCCGTCCCACGGTGGCCGGCCGGGACGGTGGTACTTCCCGAACGTGCCGTACCCGCTGGTGTTGGGGTTGGTGTTGTGGGCTTCGTCGCGGCGGTGGAAGGTGCCGTGGTCCACGAAGCTGAGGGCCACAACGTCGATCTCCCCGCGGTCCGAGTGGACGACGGCCAGGCGTAATCCGCCGTAGGTGTCCGCGTAGACGGTGCCGCTGAAGTCGATCCGCAGCCGCAGGGGCGTGCCCGGAACCGGGGCAGCGTAGTAGGTGTTGCCCACGACGGCGCTGTCGTGGAAGGGGAGGCACAGTTCGGCGAAGAACTCGGGTGCCTGCAGGGACAAGGAGTCTCCGGTCGGGATCGGGGCCGGTGCTATCGGCGGGGGCTGGGCAGGGTCGGTCGGCTGGTGGTGCTCCAGCGCGGGACGCTGGCCGCGGAGAGCATGGCCGGGCGGCGTGATGCGGCGGCCCTCTGCACATCGAGCGGGGTGGGAGCCTGCGGCCCAGGCGGAAGGATCGGGGTGAGCTGGGCCATGTCCTTGATGTAGCTGAAGGTGTCCTGACGCCACCGGGGCAGCGGGGCCGGATCGGCGACCGACTGGGTGACGGCGGTGAGCAGGGCGACGGGGGTGTCGGTGCTGGCCGTGGCGTACCAGACGGGCCGGTCGATGGACTTGCCCGCCCACAGTTGCCAGCGGGCGTCGCGCGTGGTCAGTTCGGCTTCCGGGTCGAGGTCGCCGGTGCTGAACTCCAGGCCGGCGAGGCCGTCCGGTGCCTGGACCGCGAAGACGCCCCAGCGCGGACGGTCGATTTCCCAGCCCTGTTTCAGGAGCGGGACGATGGCGAGGAAGGGGTCGTGCTCGTCGATCCCGGAGACCGGCCTGGCGAGGTAGGCGTCCGGCCCCTGCTCGTAGGCCGTGGCGAGAACGGTGGTGAAGGCGGCCACGAACTCGGTGGGGACGCGGTCGTTGAAACAGACGCCCCAGGTGGGCGGCCCGAACGGATCGCGGTAGGCGTTGATGCGCCAGAGCCCATCGTCCTCGCCCTCGGGGAGGTAGCCCAGGCGAACCTTGCGGTCGGGAGCGTTGAGGTAGGCGTTGCCGAGATTGTCGTGCTGGAGGTCCCAGGCGAGGTCGAGGAGTGGGGCGAGGGCTGGGTCGCCGATTCCGGTGGTGGAGGCGAGGTGGCGCGGAGAGACGAAGACGTCTCCGTCAATCGTGCGCAGGTCGTCGTGAGAGGTCACAGGTTCCCGAGTGGTGATGGCGGACGGGTCAGGCAGCAGGCGGCAGCAGGGCTTCTTGGAGGGCATCGCTGGAGCCGGTGTAGTGCAGCGTCCGCAGGCCCAAGCGGGCAGCGGCCTGGCAGTTGTCGGCACGGTCGTCCACGAACAGAACGCGTCGTGGATCGCGGACCCCGGTGACCTGCAGCGCGTAGTGGTAGGCGGCCGGGTCTGGCTTGCACACTTCAAGTCGGGCTGAGTACAGCGCTTGGGTCATCATGCGGCGCCACTCGTGGGTGTCGAGCACGGTACTGAGGTGGGCCGGTGCGTTGGACAACAGCACCATCGGCAGTCGGGTTCCGTGAGCGCGGCGTAGGACGGCCAGGACGCTCTTGTCAGTCTCGGTCCACATGGCTGTGTCCGCGGCGAGGAGTTCGCGCAGCAGGCGGGAGCCGGGGTGGGCGCCGAGGACGCGGGCCCAGTACGCCAGGTCGCTGAGCTGTCCGGCGTCGTAGAGGTCGCGGGCGTTCCAGAAGGCGCGCCGGAAGCCTGCGAGATCGTCTTCGGGCCAGGAGGCAGTGCGGGCCAGTCGAAGCCAGTGGGCGCGGGTGGGCTGCAGTCCGATGACGCCGTTGTAGTCGAGGATGACGGCATCGGGGCTGGTGGGGCGGCGGGTCAAGGGGTGGTGTTCTCCAGGGCGCGAGGGGTGAGGGCGGCGAGGGCGGCTGCGAGGAGGACGGGCAGCAGCAGTGCCGTGGGCAGGGTGGTGGCGCTGGCGAGGGCGCCGATGACGGCTGGGCCGGCGAGCAGGCCGAGGTAGCCGGTGACGGAAACCGTGGCGACGGCCCTCGGGCCGTGTCTCCCGGCGGCGGTGATCAGGGAAGGGACGGCGCCGGACAGGCCGAGCCCGAAGACCGCCCAGCCGGCCAGCGCTGCCGGCACGTTGTCGGCCAGGACGCCGGTGGTCAGTCCGGCGGCGGCGAGCACCGCGCCGGTACGGATTACGGCAGGGGCACCGAGGCGGGTGGTGAGCCGGTCACCGGTCAGCCGGCCGATCGCCATGCCTGCGCTGTAGAGGGCGAACGCGCTGGCGGCGACAGCCGAGCTGGCGTGCAGGGCATGTACGTGCACGGCGGCCCAGTCGGCTGCCGCACCCTCCCCCAGCAGGCTCGCAGCCGCCAGCGCACCGAGCAGCCACACTCTCCCCGCCGCCCGGCCCCGGCCGGCCCCCTGGGGGCCGGAGGTCGCGGGTTGGTCGACGCCGCTCAGGGCGAGGGTGCGCGGCCCGGCCACGAGCACGCTCGCCGTCAGCGCGACGCCGACCGCAAGGAACAGAGTGCTGTGGGCTTTGCTCGCAGTGGCGGCGGCCAGGGCGGCGCCGCCCAGCGCGCCGATCGAGTACGCGGCGTGCAGGGAGGACATGACTGGTCGGCCATAAGCGTTCTGGCAGCGGACCGCTGCAGTGTTGGCGGCGACATCCAGCACACCGTGCGCGGCGCCGAAGGCCAGCGCCGCCGCGAGCAGCGAAGCCAGCGTCCGGCACTGCCCCAGTAGGGCGAGGGCTGCCGCCAGTGCGACAGCTCCGACGATCAGGAGCAAAGGGAGTCGCTCGGGGCGGGCGAGTCGGCCGCCGGCCTGCAGTCCGGCGACCATGCCGAGGGCGGCGGCGAGCAGGACGAGAGACAGGCTGCCGGTTGTGAGGTGGGCGGCGTGCTGGACGGCCGGCATCCGGGCGCCCCAGACAGCCATCATCACGCCCAGGCCGAGGAAATAACCCGTCAGCAGGGCACGGCTGCGGCGGACGGAAACATCGGGGCTCATGCGAGGAGCCCAGCCGCAACAGGCTCGTCGGCCGTACCGGGTGCGACGTCGATCTGGATGCGGCGGACAGCCTGCTCGGCGCGCGCCTGGGCAAGTGCTGCCGTAGGCGCGGTGGTGATCAGGTAGCCGATCCGCGCGGTCCACATGTTGCCGCCGTCAGCTGGGAGAAGCAGTTGGTCGCCGACCTGGTGCTGGAAGTGCACGCGCTCCAGCCAGCCCGGGTTGACGCCGTCGGACTCGAGGCGGTGCAGGGTGCCGGAGGTATCCGGGTACATCAGCTGGATCGCGGCGGCGGAGGACCGGGTCGGGGTGAGGTCGGGGGCACGGTCGCAGGCGATGTCGGCGGCGGCGCGCGGCAGGTCGATGCCCGTGGCGAGCTGGACGAGGTGGCCGATCATGTCGCCGGCGATCCGGCCGTTGACCTCGACGAGCCGCGGTCGGCCGTCGACCAGCCGCATTTCGACATGGCAGATTCCGTTGGTGATCCCTACGGCGCGGATCGCGGCCGATGCCACGGGGGTGACGACATCGAGCAGCGGGTCGGCGGCGTCCACGCAGTGGGCCAGTTCCTCGAAGTACGGCGGAGCGCTGACCGTCTTGCGGGTGACCGCGACCACGGTGGTCTCGCCGCGGTAGGTGACGCACTCGACCGACACCTCGGGTCCGTCGAGATACTCCTCCACCAGCACGCTGGTGGACTCCCGCCCGAGCCCGGCCGCCTGGTCGGCGAACCTGAAGGCAGTGGCGAGCTGTTCGGGGGTGTTGGCGCGGATCACGCCGATACTGGCCGCGTGCGCGGCGGGCTTCAGCACGACCGGGTAACCGATCTGCCGGGCCGCTGCCCCGGCCTCGGCCAGGTTGCGCACGCTCACCGAGGCAGCCGACGGCACCCCGTGCCGTGCGAACAACACCCGGGACGTGGCCTTGTTGCGGCATGCCTGCATGGCTTCCGGGGCGTTGGCGGGCAGACCGAGCTGGCGGGCAAGGCGGGCGACCGGGACGAGGTACCACTCGGTCCAGGTGAACACCCCGGCCAGGTCGTAGCGGTCGGCCAGAGTCCGGCCGGCGGCGGACAGCGCCGCCTGATCGGTCGGGTCGGACACGACCACGCAGTCCCGCAGGTAGGGCACCTCCCACGAGGACTCTTCGCTGGTAATCAGGACAACGTCATACGCGGCGGCCACGGACTGAAGGCAATACCTGCGGTATGCCTCGGCCTCCATGTCAGCTGCGGCGACGACCAGAACGACAGGACGGTCGGACAAGAGGAATCTCCTCGGGATGGGTGGGGGTGCGGGGGTTGTGTCGGCGGCGTCCCCGGTGGTGGAGGGCCACTGCGGGCGCTCGGCGAGCAGTCGACGCGTGGTCTGCGGCTCGGTGGGACCTCGCTGTCGAACGGGGCGATCGGTGGCCGGGAGCGGGGACCGTCAGGCGGCGCGAGATACCGGTCGCCAGGCTGCGGGCGGCCATGCGTTCCAGGGCGCGGTAAACGTGCGGGTTGTGTACGTCTACGGCGTGGAAGCACTCGGTGGTGGTGCGACCGCTCTCCCGGCTCGCCCCGGGGCAGGCAAGGGGCCTGGAGTGATCCACAGGCTGGGGTGCTGGACGGGTCACGTGCGCAGGGCGGGGTCGGTGCGCAGGCGGGTGAAGGCGAGGAGCAGGCCGAGGGCTTGCAGGACGGCGCAGGCAGTGATGACATGGCCCATCGCGTCGGGCGGGGTCAGCGCGGTCAGTACACCGGCGACGGGGAAGGGCAGCAGGAGGATGAGGATGGTCGCCGACAGGGTGCTGCCGAACTTCTCCGGCGGGATCAGGCGGGAGCGCAGCGTGCGCAACACGACCGTCATGCCGCCGTCTGCCGCCATGAGGACCGCGACGAGGACCAGGTAGGACAGGTAGTCCGGTGCCTGGGCGACAGCGAGACAGGCGAGCGAGGCGAGGGCCGCGCAGGCGGCGCCGACCGGCCACAGGCCCAGGCGGTCGATCGCGAACCGGCAGAGGGTGACGCTGAGGAGCGTCGCACCGGCGGCTGCGGACCAGACCAGGCCGACGGCGGTGGTGGACTGCCCGAAGTGCTGGACGACGATCACGGGGCCGGCTGCTTGAAGGAGTCCGGTGGCCAGGTTGGACAGGGCCAACCCGGTCACGAGCCAGCCGAGCGCAGGCAGAGTGCGGATGGTGCGCCACCCAGCACCGACCTGCGCGTTCGGCGTGTGGGCCGGGGCGACGGGCGAGGGTGGTGTGCGCAGTGCGAGCACCGCGGCGAGAAGCGAGAGCACGGTGATCACCGCGAGCATCGGCGGCGGGCCGGCGAGCAGGAGCACTCCGGCGAGCGCCGGTCCGGCAAGGATCGCAGTCTGGTCGATGCCGAGCAGGACGGCCTGGACGCGGTGAGCCCGCCCTCCTGCTCGGCGGCCGGCGGCGGCGCCCGCGGTCTCGGCCGCGATGTAGCTGAATTGGGTGAGCACGCCGGTGGTCGCCGCGAGCGTCATCACGGTCGTGATCGCTACGGTGCCGGACGGGTGGAGGTGGAGAAGGATCGCGCCGACGGCGAGGGCCAGCGCGCGTCCCAGGGATGCAAGGTGGAAGACGTGCACTGCCCCGCGCCGGTCGACGATCGTGCCGGCCCATCCGAACGCTGCCAGACGGGGCACCCATTCCATGGCGAACGCCGCGCCTGTCAGCGCTGCGGAGCGTGTGGTGGCCAGGACCAGAAGCGGGATGCCGTAGGTGGACATGGCGAACGCGAGGGCGTCCGCCGCGCGCGGCAGGTAGATGCTGCGCAGCAGCTCGCCGGTGTGGCGTGCGTGCCGGCGTGTGACCGCCGTGCTCACGCGACCGGCTCGGGCTCAGGCACCACAGTGACCTGCGGGTTGCCGGTCAGCCACTGGATCAGGAGAGCGCGGGGACGGGCAAGGTCCGCCTCGGCCTCGGTGCTGGGCAGGTGGTCCGCAGCGTTCGGACGGGGGACGCCGTCGGCGTGCTCGGTAGCGAGCGAAGGCGCTAGGAGGTCGAGGGCGTGTCGGATGCGGCTGCTGAACTCGCAGACCTGTGCCGGGTAGCCGTGGCGTCGGGCCCAGCGAGCAGCCGCGTCGTACAGGTCGGCCAACTCCGTGCCGGACTCGCTGAGTTCCAGACCGGCGCCGGGCACGGTGCGGACGAGACCGTGTGCGTGGGCTTCTTCGATGGCGCGGCGCAGTTGGTGCGAGGAGAGGTCCGGGAGGATAGCGGCCAGCCGTCGCGGCGGTATCGCCCCGTTGTCGTCGATCTCGGTGACCAAGCGGATAAGGGAGTGCGAGGCCAGCAGCTCGACAGCGTTGCGTACTTCGGCAGGGGTGGAGAGGGTGGTCATCGGTGCGGGCCTCCTGCCTGAAGTGCCGCCTTCGGGCGGGCGGTCGTGGCGTGGGAGAAGAGGTCGCGGTTGTGCCACGCCTGAGAGGACTCACCCGTCCGTGCCTGCGGGAGCGGCGCGGGAGTCGGCCGGGACTCGTTGCTGACCCACGGCCTCGGCGTCGGCTTCGCCTGCGGGTGCCCCCAGAGCGGATGTTCGGCCGCCCGGTTGAGGGGCTGCCCGGCGGACCACGCGGACAGGGCACCGAGAATCGGGGCCAGGCCGTCGCCCGCCGCGGACAGCCGGTAGGGCTGGCCGATGCCCTCGGTGTCTACCAGGCCGTCGGCGACGAGCTGCCGCAGCGGCGGGTAGATGTTGGTCCAGTCGCTGCTGGGCATCACGATCCGGGCAAGGGCCCGCCCGCTGACCTCCTCGCGGGACTTGAGCACCCACAAGATGGCGGCGGCATGGCGCCGGGTGAGCAGGGTCAGGCTGTCCTCGATCTGCTCGATCGCCGGCAGCGGATGCTCCGCGGTCTCCAGATGCGCCTCGGCCCAGGTGACGATCACCGGCAGGACCGGCAGCAGGGCCACGCCACGCTCGGTGTGGCCGTAGGTCACATGCCGTGCGGTGTGTTCGGTGCGCTCGACGAGACCGGCGTCGCACAGCGACTGCAGCTTGGGGTGGAGCTGGCCGTTCTGCAGCCAGGACACCTTGTCCGCCAACTCGGTGTAGCGCAGCGGCGGCCCGGAGAGCGCCAACAGGATCCGCACGTTCCAGCGCGGGGTGATCATGGCGAGGGCCTCGGTGACCCGGGCGACATCGGCGTCAGTGTCAGGAGGCAGAGCGGTAATGGCCAAGGAAGGAACTCCTGGGTGCGTAAGGGAAATCGCCCGCGGATCAGCGGCTGTGGGCCGTGCTCTGGGACGGACAGTGCGGAGCCGGAACGGGCAGCGAGGGAGCCAGCGGGGACGGCGCCTGGGCCGGGATACGGGTGAGGCTCTGCAGGACGGCGGTGAGCGACTTGGCCTGTACGTCGCGTACGGCGACTGCTTCGGCGAGCCGACGGGCGCCGTCGAGGAGGTGGGAGACCTCGTGCCGGCCGATGTGCCGTTCGGGGTGGATGAGCCGGGCGAGGTGGTCGCGGTGGAAGTCGATGCTGCGCTCGGCGAGGACGAGATCGTCGTGCATGCCGAGTAGAGCGGAGAGCATGCCGGGCGGCTGGTCCTGCGCGTGGGCTTCGAGGTCGGCGAGCGGCGCGCCGTACAGGTCCTCGATCCGTCCGGCTGTCTCGGTAGACGTGAGGAGAGTCAAGCGGGAGCTTTCAGGGTCGGCGGACCTGGGCTGCCCCGGCACGCTGGGGTGCCGGGGCGGCGGACGGGGACAGGGTTGCGGTGGCCCTGAGTTGCGTCGTGCGGACGGGTCTGGCCCGCTGGTCGGGCGCAGGCATGGTGCGCAGCAGCTCGCCGAGGGCTGCGCGGTAGCCGTCGCGGGCGTCCAGCGCCGCGTCCAGCCACTGCGCGTCGAAGCGGAGCTGGTTCGCCGACAGCTCGCCCATGTCACGGTCCGGATCCATGTCCGCGTGCACGCGGTCACGGACGCGGGCTACCTGCTCCTCGGTCAAAGCCAGGAAAGAACGGAGCTCCAGGGCACGGACGAGGGCGGGCAAGGCATCGTCGCCGACAGCCGCCTCGTACAGCTCGGGCACCGGGCTCCCAAAGACCTTCTGCAAGTCGCCGTCCATGCTGCTGGCCTTGTCCCGGCTCATCGGGCGGCCCTTCCCACCCGCGACGCCGGCGCGAGCGTACCCGCAGGCCGGTGGGGAGCGCTGGTCTGCACCGCAGGGCCAGTTCGCGGGCGAAGGCGGGCCAGCCGTTCGGCGGCGAGGTCCTTCTTACCCGGAGCGTCCGGGGCGAGGAGCCACCGCACCACCAGGGCCCGGCCGTCGCGGGCGGTGACGGCCGCGTTCACGCGGTGCGCGAGGCCCATCGTCGGGTCGTCGACCTCGCTGGGCTGGGTGTCCAGCGCGGCAAGGAGGTCGTCCTCCGCGCGGTCAAGCACCGACTGGGCCTCGACGAGGAGGCCGTGCCACCTGATGACATCCGTGGCGTCAGGGTTCGCCGTCGGCGCGGTGGCGACTGCGGCCTTCAACTGGGTTATGCCCATATCGAAGTGGGCTTCGATCCGTTCGGTGAGAACGCCCACGACATCCTCAGTGCCATCGGATGTGCCGTCGGACAAGGGGGAATCTCCTTTCGGGAAGGGCCGATGCTTCGGGACGCATACGAACGGGCGTCTGTGCCCGGCGGCTCATCGCTTACGGACACCTGCTATGTGCCTGTCAGCCCAGGCACATGCGGGAGTGTCGGTAGACGTACTTCGCCAAGACCCAGCCCCGTGGTCGCGGTAGAGCACGCCGAGCGCGGTGGACTTCGTGGTGGCCTTGGACCGGATGGTCACGGCCTTGGCGTGCACCTCGTACGGCAGCGGCGGCAGGGACGAGCAGCTGCCGGCCGAGGCGGCGGTCACAGTGGTGGCCGCGCTGGCGGCGGTGGCGAACAGTACCGGCAGAGCGAGCGCGCCGAGCATCGCCGTGGAGATGGCGATTCGGGTGGAGCGCATGCGGAAGAACCCTCCGTGAAGGCATGGGAGTTGCGTGGAATGGCGCTGCGGGAGTTGTCCCGGCGGCTGTATAAGAGTCCGGGGAATTGGCGGTTTGGCTAACCGGCGATCGTCGGCTATGTTCCGGCGCGCCAGTCGGCTCTGGTGGTTAGCGTGCGCGGCCGGGCGGGCGGGGAACAGGGGCCTTCGGCAGTGCGGCCAACTTGGCTGACGCGGCCGGGCGGACCGGCGGAAGGGGGCCGGCCTCGCCGGTGAGCCGGTCGTCGCACCATTGCAGGGCCTCCTCGGCCGTGGCGAAGCCGCCCTCGCGCAGGGTGTGGGTCCACGCTTTGGTGTCGATCTCCTCGATCACCACGCGGAACGGAGAGGGGGCTCGCTCATCCAGGGCGCGCAGGACCACGACGGTGACCATGTCGTCCGGGTCGTCTCGGGTGTAGGAGTAGCCCATGGCGTAGTGGTCGCCGTCGGCTGTGAGGCGTTGCTCCAGCGCCCGCGTCGCTTCGTCCGCCGGTGGTGAATCCAGCTCGGGGTTCAGTCCGATCGCGTCGGGCGGGCAGCCTCGATGGATCAGCCAGGACTGTGCCATCGCCGGCAGCGGCAGCGGGGCGTGCTCGAAGCTGAACGTCCTTCTCTCCCGGTCCCGTTGAAGGTGTACGGCGACCATGTGCGGCATCCCGGGGTGTCCCCAGGTGGCGGTGCGGTCGAGCAGGACGTAGTAGCTGTGCGCGCCGTTGGTTGTGTGGTGTTCGGCGAGGGGGACGAGCATGTCCTCGGAGACGGCGATCTGACGGTAGAAGTCAAGGCAGACCTGTTCGTCGGCGTCGAAGTCGTCCAGTCCGAAATCGACTTGGAGGATGGTCTGCCGGGTCGGCGCCGGTTCGGTGGGGGACAACAAGGACCTTTCGGGGAGATCAGCGCCGGGGTACGGGCGTGGACGCCCAAGCCCCGGGCCTAGCTGGCGACTTCGCTACCGGGGTCGTGGCGGGCTGTCGGCCGATGGCCGACAGCGCGGCACGTCCGGGGTCGGTCAGTGCGACGAGCTGGCCGGCGTGTACGGGGTGGCCGGTATCCCGGGCGACCAGGCCGGGCGCTTCCGGCTTCTGCAGGTCGGTGTGAGGGATGCGGGTGCCCGAGGCGGCGGTCACGGCGGGACGCTGTGCGTTCAACGGGTGTGACGGTGCGCGGGGTTCTGCGCGGGACGGGGCAGGCCCGGCAGCGTGGCGGGCGGCGGGACGGGCCGCGGTACACGACCGTGCGTGGTCAGCTGCGGGGAGCCGGAGCGTGCCGCGTGGGTGCGGGCGCTCAGCGGCCGGTGTGTCATCCCCAGGCGGCGCCCGACCTCGTCGTAGACGTCGTTGCCCGCACGCGGCCGGACCGCGACGACGTGAATCTCCCTCTGGTGCGCGGACTCGGCGGGCGCCGGACGGACGCCGTAGACGATGCGCCAGTCCTTGCGCGAGTCCACGAACAGCTTGCGATAGCCCTCCAGGTCACCGTCCAGACGGAGCCCGAAGCGCTGTGCGTTCACGACTTCCTGCAGGTAGGCGAGAGTGAGGTCGCGGATGTCGCTCGGTGCTTGGAGGAGATCGGTCAGGGCACGGGGGTCGAAGCTCAGGCCGAAGGCGGGCTCTGCCTGTCCCGCGTTCATGACGTCGGCTCGTCCGGCTCAGCGGGCCCGGTGGTCGCCGGCTCTGTGCGCACGGATGGCGGCGGACCGGGCAGGAGCCGGTGCGCGGGCCGATCGGGAGAGGTCATGCAGGCCGACAGCGGGCCGCCCGGTGCGCGGATCGCCGCCACGGCATGGGTGAGGAAGTCCCGGTGCCACACGAACAGGCCTGAGAGCCCGGCCTCAGGGTCCTTGTGCTGCTGGTAAGCGAGCCACAGAGCGTGCAGCCAGGCCACGACGTCGTCGTGCTCCTGCCACTGCAGGCACCAGGGGGCCGCGGTGGTGACCTCCGCCCCGTAGACCGGGAGGAAGAAGTCGTCGACCCAGTCCGACAGCGCGTCGAGTTCGTCCTCGCGCTCCTCTCCGTCCAGTTCCAGGATCGGGCGGGGCTCCGGCGGCGCGGTCGGAGACGGCCCGCCGCGCCCCGGCATTCCGAACGCGGCGAACGGCGATGCGCCCGGCATGGGTGCGGAGGCGAGATGGTCGAGGTGCTGGGCCTGCTGTGCTGACTGCTCCATGAGTCGTCGGACGCTCGCCTCGATTCCCTCCAGCTGCGGGTCCGGAATGCGAACCGGTTCCAACTCGGCGCCGTCCGCGGGTTCTTTGGATTCGGGCATAAAAGGTAGTGCCTCCTACGAGACGCGGAATGAGAGGAAAGCGGAAGCGGCGGCACACGGACCGGCCGGCCGGATACGCGCACGCTCCAGCGCAATACCGTCAAGGGCCCCAAGCGGGTGCCGATCACCGTAACGTCAGGCGCCGTCGCGGCTCAGACGGTGAGTGTCACGTCGTCCTGGGTGAGGGTTTCGCGGATCGTCTCCGCGAGCCGGTCGGCCGCGACCGACGCGTAGTGCGGTGTCTTCTCCACGCCGATGAAGTCCCTGCCTTCCAGCAGGGCGGCGACGCCCGTGGAGCCGGAGCCGGCACAGAAGTCGAGCACCGTGCCACCCTCGGGGCTGATCTTGACCAGCTCGCGCATCACCTCGACGGGCTTCTGCGTGATGTGCTGGCGCTTCGCCCCCGAGGGCTGCGAGGCACTGTAGAGGCCGGGCAGGTAGACGGGATTGCTGGAGCCGTCGATCGCCCCCTTCGACGCCCAAACGATGAACTCGCAGTTCTGGGTGAACCGGCCCTTCTGCGGCCTGGCCTGAGGCTTGTGCCAGGCCAGCACTCCGCGCCACAGCCACCCGGCCGCCTGGATCGCGTCGGTCGTGACGGGGAGCTGGCGCCAGTCGGTGAACAGCATCGCGGTGCCGCCACTACGGGTCAGGCGGTGGGCTTCGGTCATGATCTGCGTCAGCCAGAACCCGTAGCTGCGCTGGTCCATGTTCTCGCCGGTGAAGTCCGGCAGGGCGTGCTGGGCGTCGGCGGAGGTGTACTTCTGCTTCGCGGACCGGGTGGTGCGCTCTTTCGCGGTCCTCCCACCGGAGTTGTACGGCGGGTCGGTGATGACGGAGTCGACGCAGTCGTCCGGCAGGCCGGCGAGAACGCTGAGTGCGTCACCCTGGTGCAGGGAAAAAGGCAAAGAGGAAACCCCAATTCGAGTGTGGAAGCGTAGAGGGAAATACCCGTCTCGCACAGGAGCCCTCGGGCGCCGAAATTCGGGCGGGCCAAAACCCGGGGCCACGGACCGAGGAGGGCGAGGGGAGTCCAAAAACTGTAGAGGCGAATCCGCCGACGACCAAGAAGTGCGTTGCCAAGGTGCCGAATTCCGGCACCTCACGCCGACTTTTTGGTCAACCGCCCATCCGCGCCTACTGTTTTTGAACCGCCCGGCGCACACCGCCGTCGCCTACTCCCCGCCACGCCTCCGGAGGTTTCCTCTTGTCCCGGCACATCTAGCCCACGGTCCGGCCACGCGGAGCGAGCGGCAACTCGCCCACGCCGGCCCGTTCCGATCGCCCACCCCGGCCGCCGCACCCTTCCACCCCGCCTCGCGCACCCGGCACGCCGGACACCGCATCCCGAAGGACACGTCCATGACGTCTCGCTACCCACCGCTGCCCGAATTCGCCGACCCGCGAGCGATCCGCTCCGGTTGAAGGCGCTCGCCGCCGGCATCGGCGTCGTCTTCCTTTCCCCGATCCTGATCGCCGGCACCGGCATGATGCTGGCCTCCTCCGCCGAAGCCGTGAAGACCAGCAGCTCCTTCAACACCTGCCTGACCGACATCGACACGGACAAAGTCGCCGAGCAGGTCACCAAGATTCTCGACGGCGCCTCTGGCAAGAACGTCCACATCGAGGGCCTGGACCTGCCCGCCGAGCAGGTCCCCAACGCCCAGACGATCATGGCCACGGGCATCAGCCTCGACGTCCCCAAGAAGGGCCAGATCACCGCGCTCGCTACGGCGATGCAGGAGAGCCGGCTACGCAACCTCAGCTCCGGAGACCGCGACTCCCTCGGCTTGTTCCAGCAACGTCCCTCGCAGGGATGGGGCAGCGCCCAGCAGATCCTTGATCCGGTCTACGCCTCCGAGCAGTTCTACAAGCACCTGCTCAAGGTGAACGGCTGGCAGCAGATGACCGTCACCCAGGCCGCGCAGGCCGTCCAGAAGTCCGGGCTGCCGGACGCGTACGCGCAGTGGGAGAACCTGGCCACCGCGCTACAGGAAGCCATCGCCAAGACCTTCCCCGGCAACGGCAACAACCCGGACGGCAAAGATCCGGACCAGGACAGGCCGTCCGTGACCGGCACCTGCACTCAGGACGGCTCCGGCTTCGGCCGCATCCCCGAAGGGAGCGTCCCGAAGGGATATACGATCCCCAAGGACGCCGACCCGAAGGCACGCAAGGCCATCGAATGGGCGATGCACCAGCTCGGCACGCTCTACCAGTGGGGCGGATCCTGCACCAACGCGCACGGCCCCGACCCCATGGGCCGCTGCGACTGCTCCAGCCTGATGCAGCAGGCATACGCGCACGCTGGCGTCACCCTCACCCGCACCACGTACACGCAGGTCAACGAAGGCAAGGCGGCCTCACCCGGCCAACTCCAGCCCGGTGACCTGATCTTCAGCCGCGGCAGCGCCGCCCGTCCCGAGCACGTCGGCATGTACATGGGCGAGGGCCTCGTCATCGAGGCGCCACGCACCACCAAGCCGGTCCGGATCACCCCGATCAAGGACTGGGCCATCCTCGCCGCCCGCCGCGTCCTCTGACGCCCCCCCGCCCAGCACCGCTCCGGGCGGGCCGCCGCGGCCACCTTCCGCGCCCCGAGCACACCTCCCCTCCGCTTTCCCCTTCCCGTCGGCCTTCGCCTGGCCCGCGTATGCAAGGAGCCCCGCCACACCCATGCCCCTCCCCCTCGCAGACCGCGTCATCCAGCTCGCCTACGACCCAGGAATCTCGCCCAAGGGCGGCGGCCTGCCCGGCCTCGCCGTGCTGAAGAACGTCGTCAACTCGATCAACATGTTCGGGATCATCGCCGTCGTCGGCGCCCTCGCCGTCTCGCTCGCCGTATGGGCCTGGGGCCACCACACCGGTGGCCACCAGGCCGAGGCCAATGGCAAGAAGGGCGCCGTCGTCGCCGCGGGCGCCGCCCTCGGCCTCGGTGCCGCCAACGGCATCGTGAGCTTCTTCTCGGCCCTCGGGTCGCAGGTCCACTGATGCGGACAGGATTCCCCTCCTTCTCGCTGTCCTCGTACGGCATGGGCTGGTCGGCCAACCGGCGCATCGCGATCGTCGCTCTGGTCGTCGCCGCCCTGCTCGCCAGCGCCAGCGTCGTCGCCTTGCTGTCCGGCGGCGGAAGTAGCCAGCAGGCCCCGGACAGCGCCGCGTCAGCTCCGGCGCACAGCCCGTCCTCCTCCGAGGCTGCGCCGGAGTCCGCCACCGGATCGGGGTCGGTTCCCAAGCCGCCGCAGATCGCCGAGCCGGTCGCCTACGCCAAGGCGGCGGCCCAGATGCTGTGGTCCTACGACACCCGCGACACCAGCCGCGACCAGCAGCTCGCCGGCATGCGGGCCTGGATGACCAGCGAGACCAGGTACGCCGACTGGGCCTCCGTCTCCGGCCAGGTTCCCGATCCGGTGCTGTGGTCGCGGATGGCCGACCAGGACCAGCACGCCAGTGCCGACGTCGCCGAGGGCCACTACCCCTCGGCTTTCAAGGCGGCCTTGGCCGACGACCCGTCCGCGATCACCGAGGCGTACATCTACGTCGTCACCGTCAACGGCAAGCAGCAGATCGTCTGGAAGAAGGGCGGTGTCGGAGCCGAGGAACGCGCGGTGACCCTCGCCGTGCAGTGCCGTCCCGACCACGACTGCACTCTGGCCGCCATCGCTCCGAGCGTCACGCAGTGACCCGCGCCTGGCCCAAGATTGGAGAAGTAACTCCCCCGTGGGTTTCTGTGATTACCCCCTGGCCGACAAACTGTGTGCGGTCGGTGACGCGGTGGATTTCGCCTCGGACCCCGGCAAGGCCATCGGTGACTGGATGGCGAAGTCCGCAGGTGAACTGGCAGCCGCCGCAGCCGACTTGGCTGCCGAGGCGGTCGACACCACCACGAAGGTCGACCTGAACGCCGCATGGTTCGTCGACAACTACGAGATGCTGTTGCCGTTGGGCCTGACCATGCTGGTCGCGACGTTCTGCGCGCAGCTGGTCCGGGCTGCCGTCAGACGCGACGGACAAGCCCTGGCACAGGCGTTCACCGGCACCATGAGCGGCGTCCTGTTCGCCTTCTGCGCCATCGCCTTCACCACGGTCGCCGTCGAGGTGGTCGACGCCGTCTCCGACGGCCTGTTCAAGACGGCGCACCTGAACATCGAGTCGGCCGTACGCCGCATCGTGAAAGTCAATCAGATCGGGTCACTTTCCGGACTGGGCTGGCTCGTCCCGGTCGTCGCCGGCCTCGGCGCCGCCATCGGCGCCTTCCTCTACTGGTGCGTCATGATGGTCCGCAAGGTCGGCATCCTCGTCATGGTCACGCTGGCCGTGTTCGCGTCCGCCGGCGGCGGCTGGGAGGTCGCCAGACGCTGGCGCAAGGGGTGGATCGAGGCCACCGCCACCCTCGTCGTCTCCAAGCTCCTGATGACCGTGATCTTCGTACTCGGCATCGCCGCCATGGGCAAGACCGAGGCCAAGGACGGCATCGCCGCTCTGGCCGACGTCATGTCCGGCATCGTGATCATGGTCCTGGTGCTGCTCTGCCCGTACGCCGTCTTCAAGTTCGTGCACTGGGCAGCCGACGGCACTGACGGCGAGTCCATCCACCGGGCCGGCGGCGCCGGAGCGCAGATCGCCAAGGCCCATGCTGAGAAGGCAGCGCGTAAGGCCGCCGCGGCTGCGGCCACCGCCGGAACCGGTGGCGCGGCAGCGGGAGCGGGCGCCGCCCCGCAGGGTCCCGACGCCGGTGGCGGGGGCGGATTTCCCGGCGACATCGCCGCCCACCCGACCGGCGGAGGCGACGGCGGTGCAAGGGAAGGTGTGCAAGGCGGTGGCACGGGTGCCTCGCCCGGCGGAGATGCCATCAAGTCCGGTCTGGAGACCGCCGTTCAGCCCGCGCCGACGAGCGTGTCCAACGACACCAGCGGCCAGGTGGGCGGCAGCCCGCGACCGGGTAGCTCCAGTGCGAATGCCGGGTCCGGCCATGGCGGCGGATGGCAGTCCACGGCGCCGACCACAACCCCGCCGCCCCAGGGCGCACCGCCGTCCGGATCGCAGAACGCCGCGAACAGCGGAACGGCTGGCCCGCCGCCGACCGGTCTCTGATCCTCTGCCCGCTTCCCGGGGACGGGACGTGCTCCGCACTCTCCCGTCCCCGGGTTCCACCCGCGCCTCCAGGACCCGCCCCTTGACTGATCTCTCCGTCGCCCCGGTCACGGTGAAGTTCCCACACCGGTCCCGCCGCGGCATCCTCCTCGGTCTCTCCCTGCCCCAACTCATCCTTGTGTCCAGCATGTTGACGCTGCTGCTGTTGACGGTGATCTCCACCGGGCTGCTCGGCGCCGTCGCCCTGACACCGCTGTGGGCGGCATCCGGTGCGCTCGTCGCGATCCGGCGACACGGCCGTTCTCTCATCGACTGGGCGCCGATCGTCGCCCGCTACGCACACCGCCGCCGTACCGGCCAGACCCTCTGGCTCGCCCGGCCCCTCACCCGGCCCCGGCAGGACGGCGTCCTGCACCTGCCCGGCACCGCCGTCTCCCTCAAGGTGGTCACCCCCGGCGACTCCGCCAACCAGGCCGCGGCCGTGCACGACCCGCACCAGCAGACCCTGACCGCCGTCGCACGCGTCACCTCCCGCGCCTTCGCCCTCCTCGACCCAGCCACACAGAACCACAACGTCACCAGCTGGGGACGGGCCCTGGCGGGCATCGCCCGCACCGGGAACATCGCCACCGTGCAGGTGCTGGAACGTACCGTCCCCGACAGCGGCGACACTCTCACCCGCCACTGGACCCAGAACGGGCAGCCCCAGACCCCGGTCGCCGGGCAGATCTACTCCGAACTGGTCGCCTCCGCAGGGCCTGCCGCAGCCCCGCACGAGAGCTACCTCGCCATTTCCCTCGACCTCAAGGCCGCCCGGCGCCTGATCTCGCAGGCCGGCGGAGGGCTGCCCGGGGCGTTCACCGTCATGGAGCAGACCACCGCGTCCGTCGCCCAGGCCGCCCGCAACGCCGGACTCATGGTCACGGGCTGGCTGACCGCGCGGGAGATCGCCGCCGTCATCCGCACCGCCTACGACCCCAAGGCACTCGCCGTGCTCCAGCAATGGTCCGAGACCGGTCGCGCCGAGGCCGACCCCGCCGCCGCCGGGCCCGTCGTCCAGTTCGAGGAGTACGACCGCCTCGCCACGGACAGCGCACGGCACGCGACGTACTGGGTGGAGAACTGGCCGCGCACCGAAATGGGAGCCGGGTTCCTGCACGGGATCATGTTCACGGCCGGCGTGCGCCGCAGCCTCTCCCTCATCTACGTGCCGCAGGGACTCGAGTCCGCGCTGCGGGACGTACAGCGGAAGAAGGCCGCGATCATCGCCGACGCCAACGAACGCGCCCGCCGCGGGCAGGTCGACTCCGAAGAGGATTCCGTCGAGTACGCCGACGTCAAGACACGCGAGCGCCAGCTCATCGCCGGGCACGCCGACGTGGCCCTGACCGGCCTGGTCACCGTCACGGCCGAGACCGACGCCCTCCTGGACGCCGCCTGCGCGCAGATCGAGACCCATGCCGTCACCTCGGGCGTCGACCTGCGACGGCTCAACTACCAGCAGCCCGACGCCTTCGCCCTCGCCGCGCTCCCGCTCGCCCGCACCTCACTGTGACCCGGGCCCGCGCTGTTCCCGTCGGCCGGCACCCTGGCCCACCGTTCTTCGATCATCCGCGACGAAACACCCGTCGCCGCCCCTGCCTCCCGGCAGGAAGGACCAGCCACCTTTGACCTCTCGCACGCGTCCGGGCGACGCTCACCCCTACCTCCGCGCCGCGAGCGCCGGAGTCCGCCACCACACGCGGGCACTGGCACCGTCGGAAGCGAACCCGCCCCGATCGGCGGACCGCCTGCACCTTGACGTTCTGCACGCCCACCTCACCTCCCTGCTCCAGCTCATGGACCGGCTCGCCGAAAACACCCGGCCTGCGCATCCCGCCGCCGGCCGCCACCTCGCCACCGCGCACACCCGCCTCTGGCAGGCCACCAGCGAGGTCCATTCCGCCTTCCACCTGCTGCCCAGCGACATCGCAGTAGAAGCCGAGTCGAGCGCATGCCATCCAGAGCAGCTGCCCGAGGGGCCGCCCGTGCTGACGATCTGCCAGCGTCACCTCGCCGCCGGGCACATCATCCGGCGTAAGACCACCCCCACCGACCTCCGCGCCCACACCACGGCCTGCGTGCGATGAACACCACCCGCAGAAACGAGGGCCCCGGATGAGCCACCGGCCCACCCGCCGCGCCTCCGCCAGCCCGCTCTTCACTCCCCACGGCACCGATCGCGCCAGCCGCAGGGCCGCCCGTCGCCAGCTCGCCGAGGCCACCGCCACGGCCCGCGCAAAAGCCAGCGCCCACCAGGCCGAAAGCACATCCACCGAGCACAAGATGCCCGCCGCGCTCTACCCTCCGAGCGGACGTACCGGTCCCGCGTCCGCGCGTAACAACCGGCTGAAGCTGCCCGCCCACCGCATGACCACGGCCGTGGCTGCTGGCGCGTATCCGTTCCTCGCCGAAGGCGGACTCGGCGCCGAGGGCATCTACATCGGGCGCGACGTCCACGCCGAGGCGTCGTTCGTCTTCGATCCGTTCGCGCTGTACGGCAAGGTCGAGGGATTCACCAACCCGAACCTCTTGCTCGCCGGAGTGATCGGCCAGGGCAAGAGCGCGCTCGCCAAGAGCTTCGCCCTGCGTTCGGTGGCCTTCGGATACCGCGTCTACGTCCCGTGCGACCCGAAAGGCGAGTGGACACCGGTCGCGGAAGCCCTCGGCGGCCGGTCCGTCGCCCTCGGCCCAGGACTTCCCGGCAGGCTGAACCCGCTGGACGCGGCCCCGCGCCCGGAGAGCGTCTCCGAGGCAGACTGGGTCGGCGAGATCCGCAAACGGCGCCTGCTCCTGCTCGGCTCGCTGGCCCGGACCGTGTTGGGCCGGGACCTGATGCCCATGGAGCACACCGCTCTGGACATCGCCCTGGACAGCGTCGTCACCCGCGCCGTCAACACCGGCCGCACCCCGCTCCTCGGCGACATCGCCGCCACCCTCAACAACCCAGGCGCGCTCGACGAGGCCGCCGGGATGATGTCGGGCCAACTCGGCGATGCCGCCCGCGACCTCGCCCACGCCATGCGTCGCCTCGTCCACGGTGACCTGGCCGGCATGTTCGACGCCCCCTCCACCGTCGCCTTCGATCCCCGCGCGCCGATGCTCACCATCGACCTGTCCCAGCTCGGCGGCTCCGGCGACGACACCGCCCTCGTCCTGGCGATGACTTGCGCCAGTGCCTGGATGGAATCCGCCCTCTGTGACCCGAACGGCGGCCGGCGCTGGATCGTGTACGACGAAGCGTGGCGGTTGATGAGACACGTCGGTCTGCTGCAGCGGATGCAGGCCCAGTGGAAGCTGAGCCGCGGGCTCGGCATCGCGAACCTCATGGTGATCCACCGGCTCAGTGACCTGCTCACCGCCGGCGATGCCGGATCGCAGGGGCGCGCCCTGGCCGAGGGGCTTCTCGCGGACTGCTCCACCCGCATCGTTTACCGCCAGGAGACCGACCAACTCCACGCCGCAGCCTCGCTGCTCGGCCTGACCTCCGTCGAGATGGACGCCATCGCCCACCTCAACCGAGGGCGTGGCCTGTGGAAGGTCGCTGGACGATCTTTCATCGTGCAGCACCTCCTGCACGCGCACGAGCTGGCGCTCTTCGACACCGACGCTCGCATGCACTGAACCGTAAGGGGCTCATGACGCTCGATATCCAGCGCGAACTGATACCTCGCAACGACACTCTCCGCCTTATCGGCACGCTCAACGCGATGAAGGCCAAGTTCGCCGACAGCGCCCAGCAGTGGCAGCTGTTGGACGAGAGCGGAGACGTGCCGGCCAAGCCCTCCTCCACCGAGCTGTTCCAGCACGCCGCCGGCGCACAGGACCTCTCCCGCGACGTTGTCCAGCTCACTGGCGACTTCGCCGCGAGCCCGCACAGCACGAACCGAGCAGGCCGAGCCACCCTGGCCCGCCTCGCAACGGCGAGCACCATGTCGGCCCACGCGGCATCGCACTTCGCGGAGACTGCTGAGGCCGCCCTCGTCCTGCCGCGCTCCTCCAGCCCAACCGACCAGCACTACCTCAAGAACCGCATGGTCATCGACCACGCCACGGCCCGTGGCTACCTGCGGCGCACATCGGAATCCCTCCGTGACGCGGCCAAGGAACTCGACGACCACCTCGACTTCCACCGCTTCTTCCCCGCGCCCTCCCACAGCGAGAGCCCCGTGCCGCCGCCCAGACCGAGTGGTCGCCACCGCTAACCCGCCTGGGCCGCCCCCACCCCTTCAAGGAGTCCCCTGAACCGCCCCGCCCACTTCAGCGACGCCGACTGGGCCGCGTACCAACAGTGCCAAGCCGAGCACGACGACCTCATGGCACAGACCGCCGACCGCGAAGCCCAGATGGAACACGACCTGATCGCCACCTGCGACCAGTCCGAACTCGATTTCAGTCCGGTTCCGAAGCAGGAAGCCAACCCCGCTCACCAAACATCAGCGCCGCACCCCACGTCGGCCTCCCGCAGGAGGAGCCGTGGCCGCTGACGAAACAAGTACCCCAGACGCCCGCCGCGTGGCTCCGCTCGCACCGCTCCCCGATCATCGCAACGTGGACACCCCGTGGTGGCAGGAGCTGTGGCGCCGCCACGCGCACATCACCACACCACTGCGAGAGCGCGGGCTGGAGTGCGACATCGAGTTCGGCCTCAGCTCCTACATCGTGCGCGTGGCGCTCCCCGACGACAGCTACCTGATCATCAGCCCGCCACAGGAGCCCCCCTCCGAGCGCCCGCCCGGAAATCCGGAGGGCTGGATCGCGACCCGTGAGCACCCCGACGACCAGGCACTGTTCGAGGTGATCTACGACTCGGCACCCTCTGCCGACCCGAGTGTCCCTGAG
Source organism: Streptomyces sp. NPDC002742 (assembly GCF_042888885.1). NCBI lineage: Bacteria > Bacillati > Actinomycetota > Actinomycetes > Kitasatosporales > Streptomycetaceae > Streptomyces > Streptomyces sp. NPDC002742. Next base: position 29,016 of record NZ_JBIAQF010000043.1, on the reverse strand, counting down.
CGCTCCGAGGCGCGTCACGGCGGCAGCGCCGCGCCCCTGATCGAAGCGATCGACCAGCGACTCACCCAGCTCGGGCTGCTGCCACGTCCCGTCTCACCCACCGCAAGCGTGCTCGTGCCCACCGCGACGCCAACGCCTCACGCACCCGAGACCCCGAACACCTGCGACACCGCGGACGGCACCACCGTCTACGTCTACGGCGACGCCCTTTGTGCGCTGACCGACCAGCTCAACGCAACCGAGTCGCACGCTGACGCCGCCGCCCTCCTGCACCAGATCCTGGACCCGATCAACGGCCTGCTGGAACAACTCAGCGACTTCTTCGAGGCGGCCGGGAAGAAGGCCAAGGAAGCCGAGCAGGACGACGGCTTCGATCTGTCGCACGACCTCGCCGACGCCGCCGCCGAGATCCGCACCCTCGGGGAGGTCCTGCACGTGGCCGAGGACCGGATGCGGGCACTAACCCGGCTCGTGCCCGCCCCGCAGCTCACGTCCGCCCCAGACCGTCCGCCGTCCCTTCCCCCGCGAGTCCTCCCGGTGGCACAGCCGCGGCACGCGCGCTGACTCCGGACCACCGCCTACCTCCAGGAACACACGACCTCACCCCGCACCGACCTGTCCGCCTTCGCTGCCGGTCTGGCCGCCCGTCTGCCCGGCACTTGGACCAGCAAGTACCAGCGTCACGCGCAGCATGCGGACCAATTCCCCCGCACCGAGCGGCTCTGGGACACCGGCTACGTCGACTACATCGTCAGCCAATACGTCCTCACCCACGACGCCGTACTCCACGGGCCCGGCGACCAGCGGCTGTACGTGGCCGACCGGCCCCGCTACCCGCACCAGTTCGTCGTCGCTCCGCTCGCCCCAGACGGCCTGCGCATCAAGCCCCACCACTTCGCCGCGGTCGAGGAACCCAACGGCATCGCCGTTCCCAAGGACCCCGCGCGGGCGGCGGCACGAGTCACCCGGTGGGTGCTGCCCCGCTATGAACAGGCCCTGCAAAAGGTGCTCGCCAACGCGGCGGACCAGCCCGACCCCCCGCACAGGCCCGGCCCGCCGCAGGTCGACCAGGTCCTCACCCTGACCCTGTACGGCGACGGAGCCCTCGGCGCGCCGTACAAGAGCGTGTCTGCCGATGCCCGCATGACGCTGTACGCCCATGGCTTCCAGTACGACCCGCACCAAGCAGCGTTCCTCCTGCCCACCTCATACGGGGACAGCGGTCGCGCCCTTCGCGTCCACGGCGTGATCCAACAGCTCACGGCCAAGGGCATCGGCGTGAACCTGCGCCGCTCGGCGCCCACCACCAGCGCCGCCCTTCCGCCGGCGTCACCGAAGACCACCCCAACGACCAGCCATGCACGCTGATCCGCTCCCTTCCGTAGATCCTTGGAGCCTTCATCCGCATCGATCGCCGTACCCTGCCGCTGTTCGTCGGCGCCGCCGTCCTCGCCGTGGCCCTCACCGGCTGCGCTGACGACAGCGGTACAGCCCACGCCCAGCAGACGCCCAGTGCCAGCACCGCCCCGAAGCCCGCCCCGGGCCTCAGCGCCGCCCAGGCCCGCGACGTCATCACCCACTACTCGAAGATCAACAACGAGGCCAACGCCGACCGTAACCGGCACCTGCTCGACACGGTCGAGGACGGCCCGCTGTACGCGATGTCCCTCTCCGACTACACCGAGACCGAAGGGCTTTCCGCGGCGGACCGCAAGTCGTACAAGCCGTGGTCCTACGACTTGGCGAACGCCAAGCTGTACATCCCGCGCCTGGCCGCCGGGCAGGACCGCTGGTTCGCCGCCGCGCTCTCGGACCAGAAGGGCAAGACCCCCTCGCGTCTGGGGGTGTTCGCCGAACGACCCCAGCACCAGCGATGGGAGCTGGTGTCCGTCGTCGACCTCGACAGCCAGAAACTGCCCGACATCGCCCTCGACCGAGACGGGTACGCGACGGCCGTCGCCTCGAACGGCAACAAACAGCTGGCGGCCGGCGCCGACCTGCTGCGCACAGGTGTGATCGACAACTTCGCCACCGGAGGCACGAACACCGGAACGAAGCTCTTCGCGCCGACCAAGGCGAGCAAGCGGCAGATTGAGGTCCACGACAAGACCGGCACCCGCTACGCCAACCAGGCAACCACCGACTTCGCCAGCGCCTACAACCGCTACAAAGACGCCTACGCCCTCAAGACCACCGCCGGCGGCGCGCTGATCCTCTTCTCCCACACGCACACCCAGACCGACGCCGTCGCGCACTCCGGACTCCAGATCAACCCCGGCAAGGACGACCGGGCCTGGCTCCACGACGTGCCCCGCATCTCCATCACTTACACGTTCGTGTGCAACGACGCCGTCACCGTCCCCGCGAAGGCCGGGCCGTCTCACCTGATCGGCTACACCTGCGCCCGCACCGACGCCTCCGGCCCCCCGGTCACCTCCTGGTCAAACCCTGCGTAGACGCGTCCCTCCCACGCGCCACACACCGCCGTGATGGCGGCCGAACGGCCCCAGCCCCTTACTCGATCCGGAGAACTCCCTGTCCACACGCTCCTTCATTGCCCGCCCCACCGACGGCACGGGATACAGCGGCATCCACGTCCAGCTCGACGGCGTACCCAGCCACCATCTGCCTCTCCTCCTGGCCGCCTACCAGCACAGGTTCGGACGCGATGTGGAGGCCATCAGCCGGCACCTCATCGACGATGTCTCCGTCGGCTGGGACGAGCGGGGCACCGATCTCCTCGACGATGCCCCGCCCACGCTCGTGGCCGCACTGACCGGCGGCGAGCACTGGCCCAGCCGTACGCTCGACCGCCTGATCACCCCGGACGGCTTCCCGCCGGTACGCATGACGGTCACCGACGAGACCGCCAACGAGCAGGACATGCAGTGGGGCTACATCCTTCGCGAAGAGGGAATCGAGGTGATCAGCCTCCTCCACGAGGACGTCGGACCAGTCGTGGACTGGGCCACCGACCCCCGCACCGCCTTCAGCGACCACCCTGCAGCCTGGTCCTCCCTCCACCCCGCGCCGGTCATCTGGGCACTGCGCAGCACGCCGCCCCAGAGCGTTCCCGCCGCACCCCCGGCCAAGGCCGACACCTCGCGCCCCGCCAGGCGCCGCTAGTCCCCCTCGTCTTCCCGGAGCCTCTCCTGCCCCCGCACACCACGCCCCTGATCACCGTCGTCATCGCCAGCCGCCTGTGCGAAGACCGGCTCGACTATCTGACCGCCATGCACACCAGCCTCACCCGGCAGTCCGTGTCGTGGGAGGCCCTGATCGCACTCGACGGTGCCTCCCCCGACCGCCTGCCGGCCCCGCTCGCGCAGGACCCCCGCGTCCGCATCCTTGCTCTGCCCCGCCCGGTCGGCGCCGCCTGCGCCCGGGATCTGGCCCTCACCCACGTTCGAACCCAGCTGGCGACGGCGACCCGAGAAGATGCCTGGCAGTACGGCCGCAGCCTGCGCTCCACCCTGCGCAATCGCGAGGACCTGGTCCATGGCTGAGGCGCAGATCATCCTGTCGCACAGCCAGGATTCGGGCATCGTCGCCATCGCCGCGGGCGAGCGCTACCCGTGGGCGCACACCGCCCTCACGAAGACCGGTTTCCGCCAGGACGAAGAGGGTGTCTACCACCTGCCAGCGGGCGGCAGCGGGACCACGGTGGTCGATCTGGTCACGTGCGCGAAACGGCACCGCACCAGCGTGCACACGAGCAGCCGGCGCTTCATCGGCGACATGGCCCGCGACCTCGCCAGCCTCCTGCCTGGCCAGTGGAGCGCGTCGGTCGAGATCTACTCCCACCCTGCCTGGCAGGAAGACCTCGTGCCCTGGATCTGGGACAGCGGCGAGCTCGGCCGCGCCCTCCAGAGCGAGCGCATTCCCTACGCCGCCACGCTCACTGACACGGTGCACGGCACCACGCTGCTGCTCGTCGAACGCCCCGGCCATCAACTCGACTATCTGGTCGGTGCCTTCGCCCCGGAAAGTCTCGAAGAGGGCTACGGTGATCCACACGCCCCGCGCAGTATCGTCCTGCCGCCGTTCGCCGGACGCGCAGCCCAGGCAGTCGCCGACCGCTACCTCCCCTCCTACGAACAGGCCGTCCACGCCCGCCGGAGCGTAGCCATCGCAGCCGCGCTCGAAAGCATCCGCTCCGAGCGCGACACCTGGCAGGCCATGGTCGCCTCCGCCCGCTACAGCGACGCCACCCCGCTCAGCGCCGCCGGCCTCGGCGCAGCGACCGATGAGTTCCTCGACCACTCCTGGCGCAGTTTCCTCACCGTCATCGACCACGCCCCGACACTGATCGACCGGTGCCACCCCGCCAGCAGCCCGTGGCCCGACGACGCAACAGCGCTGTCCCGCCTGACCGGCGCCGTGACCGACGCCGAGTCCCTGCAGGACGACGTCGTCCACGGCAGCCCCCTTCCGGCGCAGGAGCGCAATAGCCGGGCATGGCCGGCCATCGAGACCTGGCTCACCGACGGCGAGATCTTCCTGCGCCAAGCCCGCGTGAGCGCACCACACCGCCGCCCGGTCCTCCCCGTCTCCGCGCCGGTCCGCTCCCTTGCCGCGGCTCGTCCCGCGCACTGCGGCCACTGACAGCTCGGCACCGACAGCGTGAGGAGAACCCCGCCCCTTGCAACGCGGCCCTAAGCACCGAGAAGCACCCGTTGTCCCTGACCGCAGCACAGGTCAGCGTGCGCTCGCCGTCGCCGACGCGGCCTTCGCGCTCGTGGCCCCGCCGCGCCAACGCTTCGGTCCAACCGGGCGCCTGAACCAGCACGGCCGACACCATCGGCTATCCCGAGGTTCAACAAACGCCCTGAACAGGGGCGTAACCCCACCACTTTCCAACCCTTTTGAGGAGTTCGCATATGGCCGTCCGTACGCGGTGGACCGTGGAGCACGCCTGCTCCCACCAGGTGGTCCATGACCTGTCCAACCGTCCTGCCGACAAGCGGGCCGGATTCGCCCGCTGGCTCGCGGCCAAGGACTGCACCGACTGCTGGAAGGCGGCGCGCGACGCCAGCACCGAGTCCAAGGAGGAGTGGCTCGCGGCCAAGCGCGCCGCGGAGCAGGAGACGGCCGTCGCGTGGGTGAAGCAGTTCGACATGCCGCAGTTGGAGGGCCCGGAGAAGGCCCTGGACTGGGGTGAGCGATCCCGCCACCAGCTGATGACAGCCGCGCACACCGCTCTGGTCGTCGAGGGGAGCTGGGACGAGGCGGACTGGGCGGAGCTGGAGGAGAAGGCCCGCGCCATCACCCGCGCCGGGTGGTGGATCGACCAGCGGGACGCAGAGGGCACCGACGTGCTCGAACTCCTCGACGCGGCCACCGAGGCGGACCGCGGGACGGAGAACCCGTTCCGCTGACGGCGGCGGAACATAGCCGGTGATCGCCGGTTAGCCAAACCGGCGTTCCTCCGGACCATTGTTCCTCCCGCCCCGCCACCGATTGCGTGGAAGGAACCGCATGTCCCAGCCCCCGCCCACTTCGGCGTTCGCGCCGACGCCCGACCCGCTCACCCCCGACAGGGACATCACGCACCAGCACTTCCAGGCCGGTGACACCGTCGTCGTCCTCAAGGGGGTAGCCGACGGGGAACTGTGGGGAGACGCGATGCGTGTCGTCACCCCGTCCTGGCACACCCCGACTGACGAGGACGGATGGCGGCTGCGTGATGCGACCGGCGGCGCCCAGTCCTACGTCACCGCCCACCCCCGCTACCTCGTGCATCTCTCGCGGCCCTGCCCGGACTGCCTGATCCACCTGCGGACCATGGAGGACGCTCTCCTTCCGCGGTACGTCGGCCGTGACGAACTGATCGACTGCGGCTGGTACACCACCACCGTCCTCAACCAGCTCGTGCACATCGCCGACATCCGGAGCGGCCGGTGATTCCCTGCCTCCATGAGCGGACCCACACCCCGCACGACCGGCTCGCCGAGGCGCTGGGGCGGCCGGTTTCGCCGAACGAGGGCCTGACGGAGTACACGGTCGTCGCCCACTGGCCGGGCCTGGATTCTTCGCCCTGGACGACGAGCAGAGGACCTGGACGTCCGTCCAGTGGGCCGAGCACCTCGAAGACCCTTACCTGGAGCATCCGTTCGCCGATCGCCGTAGGAGAGACGTCTCGTTGCCCCGTACCGACCGCTTCCTCGACATCCGCCGCGACCCGCACTCCGACGAACTCCTCGCGCGCGGCGGGGACTCCGAGGCGCACAGCATCCTCCAGCGCGCGGGTTTCATCGCTGTCGTCCGCGTCCACGAGACCTATCACCGCGCCCCCACCTGCCTCACCGAAGACGACGAGTCCCGTCTCGCTACCGAAGCCGTCGCCCGCCTCCGGGTCGCCGGGTATCACGTCGGCTGCGACGAAGACCTCGACACCGACTCCCGTCCGGCCAGTTACCTGCCGCTGGGCTCCTCCGTCGCCCGCCTCGCCGAGCGCATTCGCGACGCCACCACCACGGAGGAGGCAGCAGACGCGCTGACAGAGCTGACCGCCGCCCACGACGGCGTCCTCGCCGCCCTGGACGAAGTCCTCGTCGCCACCGCCGATTTCCACGACGGACTTGGCGGCCCGTCCGACCAGTACATCGCCCAGCGGCTCCGCCATATCGCTGACGAGCATCTGCGTGTCATCCGCGGCGACCTCTCCTACCTCCGCAACAAGCTCGCCGACCGGCACGCCCCGCACCCCGGCCGCAGCACCTGCACCGGGGAGGTCCCCGCCACCGAACGCGAGCGTTCCGCCGTGTGCGCCTGCCCGCCTGCGCCGCGCACGCTCCCGGCCCCACCGCCCCCGGTGGCCGCCGGACTGCGCCACTGACCCTCACCTCGCCCAAGGACACCATGCACGACCACGAACACTCCGAGCGCCTCGCCTCGTACGCCGACGTCCTCGCCGGCGAACTCCCCGACACCTGGACCAGCTCCCACCTCCCGCCGGACGCCAAGGACGACCTCGCCGAACTCGCCGACCGCATCTGGGACCTCGACCTGGTCACCGCTTCCCTCGCCGAGCACCCACTGCAGCAGGCGGCCGTCCTGAGCCGCCCTGACGGCGCCCAACTTGTCATCCTCGACCGGCACGACGAACACGACGGATACCTCATCGCCGCCGTCGCCCCGCGCGCCCTGCCCGACGAGGCGTACCGCGCCGTCCCCGAGCCCAACGGCATAGCTCTCTCGGACGACCCGTTCCTGAGCGCCGAGCAGGTCGCCAGCGACCTGCTCGCCCGCTACGACAGCGCGCTCGCCCAGGTCCAGCACAACGCCCTGGGCGGCATCCAGCCCTTCCAGCCGGACCTCGTCGTCCTGACCTGGCAGCAGGACGGCAGCATCGCCACCGCCCCCATAGGCGACCATGCCAGCGCCGTCCTCGAAGCGCACGGCTTCCTCCAGGACCCCCAGAGCGGCATCTACCGCCTCAGCGGCGACGACACCAGAGCGCAGGCCCGCGCCCTGCGCGAGATCGGCCCCCAGCTCGACGCCATCGGCATCGGCACCGCCCTCCAGCACCCCGCAGACCGGACCGCGCCCACCTCCGCCCCAGCCGCCATGCCGCCCGCCCCGGCCCCCGCCCGCGCGCCGGTCACCCGGCGCCGTTGAACCCGGAGAGACATTCATGGCCAACCTGGCCGACGAATACGGCACGGACGTCGAGATCTACGTCAAGGCCCTGACCACCACCATCCATGCCGACACCCCCACCGGCGCCGATGGCAAGCTCCACGACCTGCTGGAACAGCTCGGTCTGGAACGCCACGAGTATCCCGCCGGTACACCCCTCCACATCTGGCACACCGTGCCCGAACACCTTGGGACCGACGAACAGAGACGCCTGGCGAATCATGCGATCCCCGCTCCGCTGGTGGCCGGATACAAGGTCAACTGCGACCCCGAGGTCTTCGACGAGGGCATCTACCAGCAGGCCGAGCACGAAGTCCTCGCGAACAAGCCCAAGACTGCGCCGCAGCACCTGACACCAGCCCCGGTACCGCCCCCAGCGTCACCCCGACGCATCCTCTGAGCCTCGCCGGGCCCGTCCGCTGCACCGCTCGATTTCCCGGAGAAGCCCGTAGCAACCCGCACACCCCCACCGATCAGCGACCGGCTCAAACCCCGACTCGCGACAGCCCTGTTCCGCCGCTATCTGCGCGCCTGCATCCCCACTGGCCGTGACCGCGCCTCCCCACCGGTCGGCGCCCGTCCCGAGGCCGTCCTCACCGAGACGCAGCACGTCGGGCACCGCCACCACCACTGACCGTCCACCGCCTCGGAGGAGCATGTCCCATCCCGCCCCCTACCCGGTGCGACTGGCCGACGAGATCACCCGCCAACTCGGTCAGCTCGCCGACCACCTCGCCCAGCTTCCCCCTCACCAGGCCACGCAGGTCATCGCCCGCGTTCTGGACCCGGAGACCGGAGTCCTCGGCGGCATCACCCACCTCGTCGCCACCGGCAGCGTGTTCGCCAAGGACCAGGCCGAACGAGGAGCCCTCCCGCCGGAGGTGTGGCTCGCCCTGGGCCGCGCCTCGAACGAACTCCACGACATCGCCCTCGACCTGGACGAACATCAAGACACCCTGCACCACGTCATCACCCAGCACGCCACCACCGCGGCCACGACGCCGGCGCCCGCACCGCTCGTCGTCCGGCGACACCGGTGAGCAAGAAGCAGCGCCAGGGCTGGGGAACGGGCGAGCAGGCGGAGCAGCACTACCTCGTCCAGCCTCGTGCCCTCGCCGGCGGCGGCGATGTCCGTCACGTCTCCGAATTCCTACGCGCCTCGGGATGGCGGGACAAGTCCAAGACGGGCGGCCCCCTGTCCATGGAGAGCCCTGACCGTACCGTCCGTGTCGCCTACGACCCGTACGTCCTTCCCGGCGGCTGGACCATCCACGGAAGAGCGGACGGCCTCACCGGCGAGTGGTCAGCGCACCTGGGCAGGCAGGTCCCGGTGGAGATCGTCGCCAGCCTGACCGACGCCCTCACCCGCCCCCACTCCGCCCACGCCCCCAACGTCTGGGCTCCCTTGGAGGAGCAGTACTGGGACATGCGTTTCGAGGGCCAGGACTACCAGGCGAGCAGCCCGGACGGCACCGCATGGCTGCAGTACCACCAGAGCCCCGACGGCGAGGCGATGTGGTGGACCGGAGCGAGAGACCAGCAGGGCAACGGCTGGACTGCCCACTTCACGTCGAACACGCCGATGCACCTGGTGCAAGCCTTCTCGGCCGAACTCGCCAGCCCCGATCCCGTCATGCGCCCACGTGGACGCGTGCCGCTGAGCGCGCAGATCCGTACCTGGTCCGTCTCTGTCAAACCCTCCCAGCTCAGTGCGTGGCAGCAAGCCCGGATCACGGCCGCCCGAGCCGCCACCTGGGCCCGCAACAGCGCCCGAAGCACCCGGCCGCGCACCGCCGCCCGCCCTCACGCCCCCGCCGGCGCAACACGGACCCGCCGCTGACCCCGACGCCCCCGTCCCCGTACCGAGGAGCCTGATGCCCGCACTCACCCTGGACACCATCCACACCGCGCCCGAAGCCCTGTCCGACTTCACCGACTACCTGCGTGAGAACCCCGACCCGCAAGAGGCGCTCGCCCTCGTCGAACCCCTCCTCGACGAATACACCGGCATGCCCGTCCCGATCGCCGACACCCTGCGCGCCCTCGCCCGCGTAGTACAGGAACACCCGAACACGCCGCGCACCGCACAAGTCGGCGCCCGGATCACCAAGTTGCGCCTTGCCGCTTCGGAGCAGGCCGACCAGCACACCCTCCACTACGTCCTGGAGGATCTCCGCGACCTCTACGGGAGCGCCTCCGCAAGCGAGAAGGGGTGCGGCCGGTGCCGCTGAGCGAACGGCAGCTCGCCGCCTTCGCCGACAAGCACGCCCGGCAGATCCCGTTCGACACAAGCCCCCGTCACCTCGCCGGCCCCGGAGACGCCCGCCACGTCACCCACGGCTTGGCCGCAGTCGGATGGACCTCCACCTCCGATCCGCTCAGTGCCGAGATCGTCCTGCGCAGTCCCGACCGTCGCTACCGGCTCCAGTTCGACCCGCAGTCCGCCACGTCCGCGTGGTGGCGGCTGCGTGCCGAGCCCACCGACAGCGAGACGGGCTGGTACGCCGAGTTCGGTGAACTCGTCCCCGCCGAGATCCTCAGCCATGTCACCGACGCCCTCCTCGCCCAGCAGTCGCATGAACAGCCCAACCCCTGCGATGTGTTGACCTCGGCGGGCTGGCAGCCCAACGCACCGGACGCGGCCCAGTCTCCAGACGCGATGTGTCACATCGAACGGCGCCACATCGACGACCGCGACACGGCGTCCTGGCACATCGAGGCTCGCGAACCCGGATACGGACACCCTGCGGGCCCCCGGATCTGGCACGCCTGGTTCGACGCTCACACGCCCTCCCGCCTCGTGACCGCGTTCGCCACCGGGCTCGCTGATCCCGCCCCGCTGCAGCGCGGCATGTACGAACGCACCGCCCACTACAACGCCGTACAGGAACCCAGCCCACTGCGCCCCCAGCAGGTGGCCGACGCGCACACCGCCCGCATCGACGCCCTCCGCGCGCGAGCACGTGCCGCCCGGAGGCAGCAGACGAAACCCACGACGGCCCCGGCACCGGCCAGCAGCCTCCAGCCGGCCGCTCGCCGCTGAACCGACAGGACCCTCTCATCTCCGCCGATCACACCACCCACCGTGAGTTCCTCCGCCATCTCGACGGCTACCTGAGCGACAGCAAGAAGATCCTCGATGCCTGGGACGCCTACTCCGAGGAACACACCGACCTCGACGGCTGGCCCTACGACGACCACGCCTACGGCATACGCGCAAGTCAGCGAGATGCCGACACCGCCGAAGCATTCGAGAACATCAGCGCCGGCGCCCGCCACCTGTTGGCCACGGCCGACGTGCAGCTCAGAAGCCTCCCCACCGCCGCGGTGCAACACCGCTGGGTCTACCACTTGGGCGTCCTGCGGGCCGCGCTCGACCGGCTCGACGAACTGACCGAGCAGTGGCTGGAGACCCGCGACAGCCTCCCGGCCAACGCTCAGCCCGGCACCCCGGAGTTCGACGACGCCCTCGCCGAGTACCACGCCGAGTCGTGGAGCTACCTCGACGACTGGGCCACCCACAGTCAGGCGCTCCGCGAGATCAACACCGCCGCCCGAAATGCCCCTTCGCCACTGGCCCCGCCACCGACCACGGCGCCAGCTCCCGCAGCCGACCGGCGAGCCCCGGCACGGAAGTGACCATGCCCCCGGCCCCCGAGACCGTCAAGGTCGACTTCATCGCCCCGCGCCACCTGGCGGGCGGCGGTGACCCCGCCTGGATCACCGTTCCCCTCCACCGTGCCTGCGGCTGGAGCCACGGCAGCGATCCCCTGATGCCCCGCGTCCTGCTCTCCAGCCCCGACCAGAAAGCCCTCCTGCACCTGGAGCCCGAACCCGACGGGCAGTGGTGGACCCTGCGCCACGCTGCGGAACCGGACCGGCCCGCCTGGTGCGCGAGCTTCGGCGCCCGCACTCCGGTCGAACTCATCGCCGCCGTCACCGACGCCCTCACCGATCCGGCCCCAGCATCGAGCCCACCGCCCGATCCGTACGGCCCGCTCCGACAGATCGGCTGGTCGAATGTCTACGGCGGCAGCAGCCTCGTGTCGCCGGACGACACCGCGTACCTCCAGCGGCTGGGCAACGCGGAAGAACCGGGCGCCTGGTTCGTCACCGCCGCACTCGGCCTGAACCGGCCGGTGTGGCAGGCCCGCTTCGGCGAGCACACTCCTCCACGCCTGGTCGCCGCGTTCACCACCGCACTCGCCGATCCGGCTCCCGTCCCGCGCACCGGCGGCTTGCGCAATCTTCCAACCCGCGACCCGGACGTCGTCACCCGCCAGTCGCGGGACGTGCGCGCCGTACACATCGCCTCCGCTCTGGACGAACGCGTCCGCTCCCTCGCCGCCCGCCGCACCACCCCGCCCACGAAACCAAGCCCCCACGACAGGCTTCGGCGGCCATGAGCAGCCGCAGCCGCTGATCCCTCCGTCCCCGCCCGGAAGCAGGTAGCCCTTGCCCCCTTCCTCCTCCAGTTCCACCGACGGGTACGACCTCGTCCTGCGCCTCCTGATCGGCGTGCTCGCCGTCGTCGTCCCCCTGGCCCACCTCGCCTGGCTGTCCGGCAACATCACCGCCTACCTCGCCGGTGCCAGCTGGGCTCCCTACCAGCCGACCGCAGCCCTGTTTCACCCCGAGCAGGTCTGGCGCGACGCAGGAACAACGTCCCTGCTGATCGGCGCTCGCATCGTTCCCGTTCTCCTCTTCCTTGTCCTCGGGACGACCGCTGGCATCCTGTGGGCCCGGTACAAAAACCACAGCGGCGGCCGGAAGAAGATCACCGGCATGGCCAAGGCCCGGGACATCCAACCGCTGATGGCCAAGGCGATCACCGAAAAGGCCCGTTCCCTGCGCCCGAGCCTGAAGGACGCCAAGCACATCGAGGCCCGCGACACCGGCGTCCTGCTCGGCAACCTGCAGGGCACCCGGCACGAGGTACGCATGGGCTACGAGGACGTGGCCGTCGCCATCATGGCGCCCCGCTCGGGCAAGACCACCTCGCTGGCGATCCCCTCCATCCTCGCCGCGCCCGGCCCGGTCCTGCTGACCTCGAACAAGGCCGCCGGTGACGCCTTCACGGCGACCTACGACGCCCGTGCCCGCGTCGGACAGGTGTGGGCGATGGACCCGCAGCAGATCGCGCACGCCGCACGCGAGATGTGGTGGAACCCCTTGGCGGACGCCAAGACCCTGGACGGTGCCGGACGGTTGGCCGGCCACTTCCTCGCCGCGAGCGTCGACGCCTCTCAGCAGGGTGACTTCTGGTCCAAGGCCGGATCCAACATCCTCGCCCAACTCTTCCTCGCCGCAGCCCTCGACCAACGGCCGATCACCGACGTCATGCAGTGGCTGGCCTTCCCCGCCGACCGCACCCCGCTCGACATCCTCCGCGACCACGGCTTTGCCGCCGTCGCCGCCCAGCTCAAGGGAACGGTGGAAGGACCGCCGGAAACCAGGGACGGCATCTACGAGACAGCCCGTCAGTACGCCTCCGCGCTGCTGAACAGCGAGATCGCCGCCTGGGTCACCCCGCAGAAGGACACCGCCGAGTTCAGGCCGTCCGCGTTCGTCACCTCCACCGACACGCTGTACCTGCTCAGCAAGGACGGCGGTGGCGGCGCCTCGGCGCTGATCGCGGCGTGCGCGGACTCGGTGATGCGGGCCGCGACCGCGCAGGCAGAGCGCGCCGGCGGACGCCTCGACCCACCCATGCTCGCGATCCTCGACGAGGCCGCCAACGTCTGCAAGATCTCGGATCTGCCGGACCTGTACTCCCACCTCGGGTCGCGCGGGATCATCCCGATCACCATCCTGCAGTCCTACCGCCAGGGCCAGAAGGTCTGGTCGGACGCCGGCATGGACGCCATGTGGTCCGCCTCGACCGTCAAGGTCATCGGCTCCGGTATCGACGACCCGGACTTCGCGGACAAGCTCAGCCGTTTGATCGGCGACCACGACGTCGAGACGACCTCCATCTCGCACTCGGAGTCCGGCAAGTCGGCCTCGGTCAGCATGCGGCAGGAGCGGATCCTGCCCGCCGACGCGATCCGGGCCCTCCCCAAGGGCACCGCGCTCTGCTTCGCCACCGGCATGCGGGCCGCCATGCTCGACCTGCGCCCGTGGTATCTGGAGCCCGGAGCCGAGAAGCTGTCCGCGGCGTCCGCCCGCGCGTCCAGGGCGATCACCGCCCGCGCCGTGGCGAAGCACGCGCCGACGCAGGACGACTTCGGGCTGGTCACGTGATACTCGACCTCTTCGCGGGGCCGGGCGGCTGGAGCAGAGCACTGGACGTCCTCGGCGTCCGCGACATCGGTCTGGAATGGAATGAGTGGGCCTGCAAAACCCGTTTGGCTGCTGGGCAGTTGACGGTTCGGACCGACGTGGCGATGTATCCGGTCTGGCCCTTCCTCGGCCGGACGCGCGGTATGATCGCTTCCCCGCCGTGCCAGGCGTGGAGCAAGGCCGGCAAGCGCCTCGGCCTGGTGGACCAGCCGCTGGTGCACGCGGCGGTCGAGGACCTCGCCGCCGGGCGCGACACCCGCGAACGTCTCCTCGCCGCCTGCCGCGACGAGCGCTCCCTGCTCGCAGCCGAGCCAATGCGCTACCTCCACGCCCTCAACGCGGTCGGCGAGCCCGACTGGGTCGCCCTGGAAGAGGTGCCCGACGTCCTGCCGCTGTGGAAGCAATACGCGGCCGTCCTGCGCGGCTGGGGATTCTCCGTCTGGTACGGAATCCTCAACGCCGCCGACTTCGGCGTCCCGCAGACGAGGAGGCGGGCGATCCTCCTCGCCTCTCGGGTCCGTACGGCGCAGCCCCCTACCCCGACGCACGCTCAAGTCGCCGAGCCCGATTCCCTGTTCGGCTCGGGCCGTACCCGCTGGGTCAGCATGGCCGAGGCTCTGGGATGGGGCGCGACCGATCGGCCCGTCCCCACCGTCTGTGCCGGCGGCGGGCCGGGCGGCGGACCCGAACCCTTCCCTTCGGGCTCCCGCAAGACACTCTCCGATGCCCGGGAGCGCGGCACCTGGATGCCCCGACCGGACGGTGTGATCCTGCAGTCCCGCCGCGAAGGCGCAGGATGGGAAGCGCGGCACGGTAGCTGTGAGAACCGTGCCGCCGACGCTCCGGCGCCGCCGTTCACGGCCGGGGCGCACCGCTGGTCCTGGTCGCTGCGCAGCAACAACCAGGCCAACGCCACCGTCCGTCTGCTGTCCGAGCCGGCGGGCACGCTGTTCTTCGGGCACCGGGCGAACGAGTGCACCTGGGTCGCCGCGCCGGCCTCGCAGCAGCCCGAGGACACGGACGCGCGGGCAGTACCGGAGCCGATCCGGATCACCGCCCGCGAGGCCGGCCTCCTGCAGACCTTCCCCGCCGACTACCCCTGGGCCGGCAACAAGGGCCAGCAGTTCTCGCAGATCGGCAACGCCGTGCCGCCGTTGCTCGCCGGCCACCTCCTGGCCCCGCACCTCGGCGTCACCCTCGACCCCAACGACTTCACTCTCGCCGCCTGATGCCCTCCAGCCCCGAACTCGACGAAAACGACCTCGACACAATCCCGCCGCCCCAACCGGTGTTCCACGCAGAGCAGGCCCTCCTCGGCG
This sequence comes from Streptomyces sp. NPDC002742, assembly GCF_042888885.1. Lineage (NCBI taxonomy): Bacteria > Bacillati > Actinomycetota > Actinomycetes > Kitasatosporales > Streptomycetaceae > Streptomyces > Streptomyces sp. NPDC002742. The sequence goes on along the minus strand of NZ_JBIAQF010000043.1, from coordinate 13,774 downwards.
CCCTCCTCCTCGATCCGCACCGTCTCGGCGACGTGACCGGCATCTCCGCCGACTCGTTCTCCACCGCCGCGCACGCCGCCCTGTTCGCCGCAATCAGCACAGTGCCCCCGCCCGACCCGGCCGAGCACGCGAACACCACATGGCTCAACAAGGTGCTCGCCAAGGGCCGCGAGCAGAACCGCGGGCTGACCGTCTCCTACCTGCACGACCTGATCCAGGTCTGCCCCTGGTCCCGCCACGCACCGGCCTATGCGCGGATGGTCGAGGCGGAACACGCCCGCCGCCGTATAAGGGCCGGCGCCGAACAACTCGTCCAGAGCGCCCACGATGTCTCCCTCCCTCATCCGGTACAGACGGTGCTCGACGAGGCCGACGCGCTCGCCATGGTCGTGGACGACATCGCTGCCCGGTTCCCGCCGCGGGCCGGCGTCCTGCCCCGCACCGCGGCACCGCCACCGGCCATCGCGCCCGACCACACCGAGGCGGTCCAGGAGGAGCAGCTGCTGCTCGCGACCGCCACCGCCCACCCCGCCGACATGGAGTCCGTCCAGTGGCTGTTCCCCGACGACTTCACCCTGCCGCTGCACGCCGGTCTGTGGCAGTGCCTGGCCACCCTCACCCGGCGCCGCGAGCCCGCCGACCCAGTCACCGTCCTGTGGGAGGCCCAGCAGCGCGGCCTGTTGGACGACGGAAGCGACCCGGGTGAAGTGCTCCGCCTGCTGGCCGAACCGGTTGGTTCGGTGGAGCACTGGGGCCAACGCGCCCTGCAGCGTTCCCTCCTGGCCACCGCCGATAACACTGGCCGGCGCATCGAGGCATACGTCCGCGACCTGGCGAACACCCCGTTCCAACTCGTCGTCGGCGCCCGCCGATCCCTCGCCGACATCAGCTCCATTCGTACCCGCTGGCAGCGCGCCACCGGAACGGTCCCGCCACAGCGACCGCGCCCGGCGCACACCACCCGTGCCGGCCCGCCGACCACCACGGCCGCGCACACCGCCCGCTCTGTGCGAGCAACCCGATAGCACCCGCATACGCCGGTGGCCGGACCCGAAGGCCCGGCCACCGGCAGAAGAGACGACACCCCAACGTGACTCCCCCCATCGACGCCCACGTCCGCCTCGACACACACCCACCCATCCCAGCGCCGCGACAGCCGTCCTGACCGGCACCCAGACCCGCATCGCCCACACGGGCCTGGAAGCGGCCGGCTGGACCGTCGTGGCCGACAACGTCCTGGTCCTGGCCCGCGTCGATCACGAGGAGCCGTACTGGGCCCAGGACACGGCCAAGCACCTGACCGCCGCGGGCATCACCGTCGAGATCACCCCTCGGCTCCGAGAGGCCATGGATGAGGAATGGACCTGGGCCAGCTACCCGATGCCCTGGTGCACCCGCGCCGAGATCCGCGCGGTCTCCAACGAGGTCCAGAAGATCCACGACGACATCCGCCACGGCCAGCTCCTCATCCACGCCCACGCCCACGACGGCCACACCACCGTCGCGGTCGGCACCTACCTCGGCGCCAACAGCAAGTCCGTCTACCTGCACGGCGAGGACCACCTGCGCCAGGTCGCCGACACCTTCGACTCACTCGCCCAAGCCATGCTCGCCTTCGAGAAGGTCCACAGTGCCGACACGCGCCCCGGCCCGGCACCCCTGACCGACACCGAACGCGCCGCCGCCGAGGCCCGCTCCACCTTCGATCTCACCGCCGCCAAAGGCCGGTACGCCGATGAGGGACGTCACCACGTCCACCAGACCTCCTGGGGTCGAGGACGGTACGGGCGAGGGTGTCCACCCACACCAGGAAGACGGCTCCGGTCAGTGCCGTCACCGGCAGCAGACGGGCGTGCCCGGCGCGGGTGGCGTGCGGGAGGATTAGACCGACAAAGCCGATCCCGCCAGCGCAGCTGGCCAGGACCGCGGTGAGCAATGCGGTGGCAGAACAGGTCCAGGCGGGTACGGGAGACCGGACCCCCGAGTCCGGCGGCATCACCGAAGGCGAAGGCGTCCAGGGTTCGGGCGCATCCGCAGCATCAGAATGTCGATCACGCGCGGTGAGATGCCGGGCAGCACTTCCAGATCCAGCGAGTACGGAAGCACTGACCACAACAGCACCCACCGACCCCTACCGCATCCACGGCTGCCTGCCCTCGAGAGATAACACCCCCTGCGGGTCTGTCTACGGTGCTTCATACTCCGTGGGCATGTGGATTACCCGGATGGTGGCCGGGTCACGTGGTACCGGAACGGCCTGGGTGCTGATGACTTGAGTGCCCGTGGCCTGGGCTGCGCTTCCCAGATCTCGCAAGACATCGTCGACCACGGTGGTGCCGATGCCCTGCTGGTACGGGTTGTCCAGGAGCAACAGGCCAGGGAAGGCGGCTTCTTCGTCAAGGTCGGAAGCCAGGAAGAGAGTGGCGTAGCTGTAGGCCAGGAAGAAGAGCACCTTCGTCTCTGCTCCAAGGGCTTGATCCCAAGGACGGGTGCCGACGTAGAAGGTGAGGTCACTGTCGTTGATGGTGATGGCGCCCTTGACCCAGCCGCGTTCGCGGTACCGGTGGAGAAATTCATTCATGCGCTCGGCGAACAAGGCGCATCGTTCAACGGAGGTGAGCGTAGCCGTGGCAACGGCGACAGGTCCTTGGTCAAGTGCGTCGACGGCTTGTTGTGCAGCGGTAACGGCCCGGCTGGCTACCGCGCGGCGTTGGAGGATCTCCTCGATGGCAGGAAAGGCTGTCATCTTCTGTTCGAGCTGAGCGATTTGGGCGGCTAGGTTTTCGAGGGTGGCCATGAAGGGAGCCAACTGCGCGGCGCGTTGTTCGTTGATGCGGTGCGCGAGCCGTGTCTGTTCGTCTTGAAGGTCCGCTCGGCGGGTGCGAGCCGCCTGCAGATCGGCGGCGGTGCGGGCAGTGACGTCGTCCAGGTCTGCGAGTTCCGACTTGAGCGACCTGATCTCCACCTGTGCCCGCCGGCGGCGCTGGTCGTCGTTGACCGGCTGGAAGCATAGGTAGCAGGCGTCTTCGTCGTGCTCTCGGTTTGGGTCGACCCGTTGCTCGCACGCTGGGCAGAGTCGTACGGGAAGGGCGTCGAAGATCTCCACGGAGGCGATGAGGCGTTCCATGCGGGTCACCTCGGAGGTGACCGTCTTGGCGGAGTAAGCGTGTTCGCTGCCGAGTTGTTCGAGCGCGACAACCTCGTCGACCGCGAGTTGCAGCCGTCTGGATATGTCTTCGTAGATGCTCGTCAGGGACGAGTCGTATCCGGCTGCCGTCTCGGTGGTAGACGTTCCCTGCAGGAGGCTACTGATCTCCTGCGTCAGTTCGTGACGTCGTTGGCGAACCCCGTCGAGTTGGGAAGTGACTTCTTCTCGTGCGGTCGCTACCTGGTCGAGGGTGCGGGCGACGGGAATGCGGAGCCGTTCGGAGATGGCGGTGACGGCCTGCAATGTGCTGTCCTGTACGTCCCGCTCCACTGCCTGGGCTTCGGCAAGGCGCCGCTTGGCCTGGGCGACGGCGAAGTCCTTGGTGTCGTAGCGGGAGCGGGCGAAGCCGAGGAGCATGCTGACGACGCCGCGCCGGATGAATTCCTGTTCCTTGTTGGCGAAGCTCGTCCAGGATTCCTCGTTGCGGTAGAAGTGGCGCAGCAGGTTCCGGAAGGACAAGGGCGTTAGTTCACTGGCTGTGGCCGGATGGAGCCCCTTGGGGATGCGCAGGTTGGGCCAGCCCAGTTCTCGCAGGATCCAGTCGGAGAAGTCGGCGTCGGTGAGCCCGTCTCCGTCGACGTACACCTTGTTCATACGCCCGTGCTGGAGGAGACGGGTCAGGATGTGGGGGTGTCCATTGAGCCGGATCGCGGTGGAAACCTCAATGTACTCGTCGGAGACGGCGGCACCGAGAGCGTCGATCATCCCGCCGCGATCGCCGAAACAGTAGTCGATGACCTTCAGTGTGGTTGTCTTGGAGCTGTTGCGAGGCCCGCTGAGGATGTTCAGCATGCCGGTTCCGAAGGCATACTCATCGATCTCTGCGGTGTTGTGGACGAGCTTGACGGAGTCGATCCTGATCCCGCGGTCGGGGTGGGCGGTCACGGTCTTTGTCATGGCCGGATCTCCTGGCGAAAGGGCGCGTTGCCGACCTCGTCTGGGAACAGGTCGTAGATCAGGTTCTTCAGGTCGGTGCCCGACATGGCCGCCAGATTGCCTCGCATGGCCTGACAGCGTCGGACAAGCGGCTGGAACTGGCGGGCCTCGGTGAGGCGTTGTGCTGTCCTCTTACCGGCAGCTTTGAGTTTCACTCGTTCGACCCGGTGGGTCGTGACAGTCACGAGGTCCCTGGAGACGAGGAAAGCGAGGAACTGACGGTAGCGCTGGTCCCAGGGCCCGTAGCGGTAGCGGATCATCGGTGCCTCGACTTCGGACGGGTCGCGGGCGAGAAACGCGGTTTCGGCATCGACAGCTTCCGGCATCGCGGCGTGGGCCCGCTCCAGGAATCCTGGATAGCGCACGAAGAAATCAAGCTTGGCGAACTTCGTCCGCCCCTCGATGTAGGGACCGGGCTCCTCACCGCAAAGGTAGATGAGCAGCAAGAGCCGTGTTGCGTGGAAGTCAGGGGAGTCGTCCGGGTCCCAGGCGCGATACAGAGGGGGCACCACGCTGCTGCCGATCTTATGAGGCATCGGCGTACCTGTTCTGGCAGCGTGCCGTGATGTCGGAAAGCACCGCGTGGGCCTCGGCAAGGGTGAACTGCCGGCTGGCCACCTCGGGCAGCTCGCTCACCGCCACGAGCGTCTCAAAGTACGCCGCCGAGCCAGCGTCGAGACGTCCGGCGCGTCGTTTAGCCATCGTGAGCGTGCAAATGGCGTTGATCTGATCGGCCAGATCGTCGTACGCGCGGCGCCGGGTGCCGACACTGGCGCGGTAGGTCCGACGGTAGGCGAGCATGGCATCGTGCTGGGCTTCCGCCTCGGACTCCGGTACTTCGGCAGCCCGTAGCTTGAGCTTGAGTTTCATCAACAGTTCGGTGGAACCGTCTCGCCGTCGCCCAGTTGCTCTGCGCACGCTGTCGTCGAGGGCCGCCCCGAAGTCGTCCGCAGTGAAGGTTCTCGGTCGCAGCTCAAGGGCGCTGCGGGCTATGTACCGGGAGATCAACCAGATCATGACCTCCTCGACTTCCTCGTACAGCGGTTTCTCGCCCAGGCACGCTTCCACCAGTGGCGCTAGTCTCGCCATGGCCTCCGCCTCAACCTGGTCGATGGTGCGCGCCTCCACCAAAACGTCCAGACGGTCGACACACCATCCAATGTCCCTGCCGTCCGACAGTTGTACCCCTCTGAGCCTCCTGACGATGTCCGCGCGGGCGTCCGCACTCACAGGACCGCGAGGACGGTCACGTTCCGCGACGAACTCGTACAGGTCCCGCTGAGGCGTCTCGTTGACGATAAAGGTGAACCGTGTGCCGTCCGGCAGCAGCTTGCCCAGGAACAGCTTGCCCAGATAGCTGCTGTCTGCAGCCCTCTTCTCCTCCGGCCTGCAAACGTTGGCGATACTGTGCCGCGTCCCGGCTTCCTCGATCGTCTTGACCTGCCGATATACAGGGGCGCCATCCCGATGACACAGGATGTCCTCCAGGTCCTCCCACGAGACCGCCGTCCACTGCCCTTCGAGCATGTCCAGGCAGTCCAGCAGCGTGACGGCATCCTGATAGGCGAACCCCCGCCTGCTCCGACGGCCGCCGTCAGCAGGCGCGAGAGTCACGGCCGCCTCGTGCGCACTGACGCACAACACTGAACCCTTGATACACGGCAAAATGGCCTGTTTGCACAGTTCCCCCATAAGCCACTTCGGAGGATGCAGTAGATCACCGCATCACCTAGAAGAGCAACGGTCGTGCAGAACATCAGCCTCGCTCCGTCTCCGTGCCGCTACAACCGCAGCACAGCAGGAGAAGTGAAAGCGGCGGCTCAGTCGCTGCCGGTCGTGCCAGCACTTCACGTACCGACTCAGCAGGACCTCGACTCCGTTGCCCGCCCGCTGGGCGGCCTCGGCCCGGGTCCGCGCCCGCGCCCAGCCGCATGGACAGCCCCGAGTTCCTCAGGTCGTAGGGCCGTTTCGCGAGCGGCGTGCTGTTGAGGGCGGGAGGCAGGGCGAAATCGCGGGTCGCGTGCCAGACACGGTGGTACGTGGGGTAACTGACGAGCAAGCACAGGCCGACCAGCGACGGCAGGAGCGCCGCTCACGGTCCGATCCCCCTCGCAACCGCCACCCTGCCACCCCGGCCCCTCGGATTCATCGGCCGCTCCACAGAACTGGACCACCTGCTCCCGCGCCTGGCCACTGAGAGTCACACCACAGTGGACTCGCCTCTCATCTTCACCTTCACTTTCACTTTCACTTTCACTTTCACCAGCATGGGCAGCCTCGGCAAGACCACCTTGGCCGTAGAGGTCGCACACCAGGCCCGTACCCAAGGCTGCTTCTTGGATGGAACACTCGTTCGGTGCGGGTGTGGCGGCGGGTGACGCTGGATTGCGGAGGAGGGGAGGCGCCGCAGGAGCGACAACTGTCACGAAGCCCGCCTGCAGCAGTAGTAGGCGCCTTCGCCCTGCCACAGCATGTGGGGCGTAGCCCGTGCCGCCCTGCTCCGCTGAAGCCGAGCTTCATAGCTCGTGATCGCCGGTTAGCCAAACCGGCGTTTCCAGAGATGATTATTTCGCCAACGTCCGCTCCCGAGCGCAACCACGAACCTGACAGGGAAGGCGCGTCGCCCCACTGGCCACCATGAAGCTCGCCGAATACGGCGAAGCGAACATGGACCTCGCCCTGCGCGGCCTGGAGTTGAAAACGTTGGACCCCTACCTGTCAGGGTGGCGGATGCGTGTTGTCCCCGCCCTTGGCCACCTGGCTGTACGGATGATCACCAACGGCGTCGTCGACCGCACCGTGTAGAACTGGATAGCCGACGAGCACAGCCGCTCGACGGTGAAGAACACCATCGCTGTCTTGGTCCGCGTCATGGAGCAGGCAGTCCGTGACGGCATCATCAAGGTCAACCCGACCCGGGTGACCGGCTGGCAGAAGCTCTACAAGCAAGCCGAGGACGAACTCCTCGACCCACGCGCGCTGGCCCTGCCCGACTGGGAGACCCTCGTCGCACTGGCCGACGCGCTCGTGGCCGCCTCCCACGACCAGTACCGCGGCTGGGGCGACGTGGCCATCTTCGCCGCCTGCACCGCCGCACGGATCGGCGAGGTCTCAGGCTGCCGCGTCGGAGACATCGACACCACCCAGTGGATCTGGACCGTGCGACGTCAGACCACACCCGCGCCCGGCGGCCTGACCGACAAGGGCACCGAGGGCAAGCGGGCCCGCAAAGTCCCCGTCGTCGCCCAGCGCATCCTGTCCGCCGGCCCCAATCCCGACGCCCGCCTGTTCACCGGCCCAGGCGGCGGACGCATCTCCACCGCCGTCCTGCGCGACGCCACACACTGGGACGACGTGGTCGCCAAACTCGGCTACGAGCACCTGCGCCGCCATGACCTCCGGCACATCGGACTGACCTGGTTCGCCGACGCCGGAGTCCAAGTACACGTCCTCCGCAGGATCGCCAGCCACGGGTCACTGACCACCACCCAACGCTACCTGCACCCGGACGTACACAAGATCACGGCCGCCGGGGCGGCGCTCTCCGCACACTTCAGCGTGCTGCGCGCACCACGCTTGCTGCCGAGCCCGATCGTCGTGACCCGCTGACCTCGGTCAAGTATGCCGATCCCCATCCGGTCCCCAAAAATGATCAAGGGCCGGTTTCGGATACCTCCAAAACCGGCCCTGACCTGCGACTGTCTCCAGGCGGGACGACAGGATTTGAACCTGCGACCCCTTGACCCCCAGAAGTAAGAGTCAAGGGTATTTTCTGGATATATCGGGCTTACTGATCGTTTCAGAATGACTCCGGGCGAGAGCAGCACTCCCGTTGGCACTTGAGCAGCTGAGTTGGCACCTTGGCCCATGGCCTTGTGCAAGCGGCATGAGCAACAGAAGCAGATCCGAACCGGTCGGACGTAGGAGTGGGTGGATGGGCGCGGATGCGGAGCGGGAGTGCTGGGAGCTGCGGTCGGGAGCCGGTGTGGGTCCGTTGCGGTTCGGGATGTCTCCAGCCGAGGTCGCCCAGGCACTTTTGGTCCCTGGACCGCAGGAACGGGTTGGCGGTCCGTATGCGCAGGAGGACTTCCCGGATGGAGTGAAGGCGTTCTACGACGCGGGCAAGCTCGCCTGCGTTGCCCTGGATGCAGTCACCGGTCCGCAGGTCTTCCTGTCTGGCTTCCCGCTGGCGGGAAGCGATCCGGAGCAGGGCCAGCAGTTCCTGCTGGACCACGCTGCGGAACATGGGAACTGGGTGCTCTACACGCCTGATGACTCACTTTCCCTCACTGATCTCGGAGTTCTTCTGCGCTCGCAGCAGGTCGGGGCAACGCGCCTGACACGTCCGCTCTTCGTGAAGGAGGAGTGGTTGGATTCGCAGTACTTCCGAGACCACCTTCCGCTGGAGGGCGCCTCAGGCTGAGCGCTCGATCTGGCGAAACGACGCCAGACCCTGCGCTCAAATCACGATGAGATGCCGCGGGTCTTGCACTCGACGATCTCGGTCGGCAGGGTGTCCGGGTGCGTGCTGATCTTGTTCCGGACGACCTGTGGGATCGGGTGGCCCCGCTGCTGCCACCCGCTCCCGAACGACGCCACCGGCATCCCGGGCGGTTGCGTGTTCCTGACCGAACAGCACTCGCCGGCGTCCTGTTCGTGCTGCGGACCGGTGTCGCCTGGCGGGACGTCCCGGCGGAGACTGTGGGCTGTTCCGGGGTGACGGCCTGGCGCCGGCTGCGGGACTGGACCGAGGCCGGCGTCTGGCCACGCCTGCACGCCGCCCTGCTGACCGAGCTTCGCCGCGCCGACCTGCTGGACCTGGACGACTGCTCCGTGGATGGATCGCACGTCCGGGCCCTCAAAGGGGGGACCACGTTGGACCCTCACCCGTCGATCGCGCCCGCCCCGGCTCCAAGCACCACCTGATCGTCGACCACCACGGAACCCCACTCGCCGTCACGCTCACCGGCGGCAACCGGCACGACATCACCCAGCTCCTGCCCCTGCTCGACGCGGTCCCGCCGATTCGGGGAGCTCGGGGACGCCCCCGCCGCAAACCCCGGCGTCTGTACGCCGACCGGGGCTACGACTTCGACAAGTACCGCCGCCTGCTGTGGAAACGCGGCATCAAACCCCTGATCGCCCGACGCGGCGTCGCACACGGCTCCGGACTGGGCAAGGTCCGCTGGGTGGTCGAGCGCGCCTTCGCCTGGCTGCACCAGTTCAAACGGCTCCGCACCCGCTACGAACGACGCGCCGATCTCCACCAGGGCCTGCTCGAACTGGCCTGCAGCCTCATATGCCTCCGCCGCCTCCGAACCTCATTCTGAAACGATCAGTTAGTCCAGGTGCAGGCGATGGTGCATGACGGGCCGTCGTGCACCATCGCGCACACCGTGTGGTCCCCAACTGGTCCCCAGCCCCATGCCATAGCTCGGCCGCCGGGCAACTCCGTGAAACGTCCGGGCAACAACGAAGCAGCGAACGGCCCCATTCATTGCGGCGGTCTGCCGATACCATCCCGTTCTCAGGGCTGGGGGACTCCGTTCACGGGTGTGTGCACCAGTCTCACGGCGCTCCATCGGAGAAGGGGAACGAACACCCTGTGATCATCGCTCGCGTAGAAGCGCGGGTACAGCCTGCCCGCACCGGTGACCCGAAGCGGGTCGGTCCCTACCGGATCATCGGCCGTCTCGGCTCGGGCGGCATGGGTACCGTTCACGCCGGTCTCGATCCAGCCGGCCTCCGTGTCGCGGTGAAGGTGATTCACCCTGCGCAGGCCGAGGACCCTGAGTTCCGGGCCCGCTTTCGCCGAGAGGTCCAGCTGTCCGCCCGAGTGCAGGGGCCGTGCCTCATACCCCTCCTCGCAGCAGACCCGGATGCCGAGAACCCCTGGCTGGCCACCGCCTACGCCCCCGGGCTCACCCTCGACCAGCATCTCGCCACCCACGGCGCGCTCACCGGCGGCACCCTCTACGCCTTCGCCACTGGTACCGCCCAGGCCCTCGCCGCCATCCACGCTGCCGGCGTCGTCCACCGGGATGTGAAACCACAGAACGTCATCCTCACCCCGGCTGGCCCCCGCGTCCTGGACTTCGGCATCGCTCATGCCGCTGACGGCACCTCCGTGACCCGAACCGGTGTCATGACCGGCACCCCCGGTTGGATCAGCCCCGAGCAATACCGAACAGGTACCGCTGGTCCCGAGGGCGACATGTTTGCCTGGGGCGCGCTAGTCGCCTATGCCGCCACGGGGCGCTTGCCTTTCGGCACTGGAGCTCCTGACGTTGTCGCCTACCGTGTCATGTCTGAGGAACCCGATCTCGACGGCCTCCCCGACGAACTGCACGAGCCTCTGACGAAGGCGCTCGCGAAGAGCCCTGCCGAACGAATCTTTGCCGACGCGGCAGCAGAGGAATGTGCGCGGCGGCTGGCCGGCCAGGCGACCCAGGTCCTCGGCGCCGACGCCGGGCCGGAGCCCACGCGCATCAGCGACCGCCTCACCACCGAGTGGAACCTGCCCAGCGTGGAGGACCCTGCCTGGCACTTCCCCGCTCCCCCCATTCGCAAGCGCGCGCTCATCACCGCCGTCGCCACGGTGATAGTCGGCGCTGCCATCACAGGCGGCATCGTCACCTTCTACAGCAGTGGCGACCGGGCGGACGTGGACCTCGCGTCCGAGCGCACCGCCACTTCGGCGCCCTCCTCCGGAAGACCCTCCCCGCTCACCGCTTCCGCAAGCGCGGCTTCCGGCGCCCCTGCCGAAACCACCACCGCGTCCGCGGTCGATCTACGCACGATCAGGATCCCGACGGATCCCCTCGCCGGGGTGCCCAACCCTGCCTACACCCGTGCCGCTGACGAGACTCAGCCACTTGCCGACGAGTGGAGATCGAGCACCACCGCCAGCACCCCCGAGGAGCGGGACGCCGAGACGGCGATCCGCGACCGGATGACGTCCATGCTGGCGACCAAGGACATGGACTTCATGAAACCCACGATCACGTTCAACCAGCGGGCACAGACGGTGATGGTGACCGGTGGGCCAGTCCCACAGTTGACCGAGAACTACCAGGACGTGTTCCGCAGGGCCGGGGAGATGGCGGCCTGCTCCACCCTTGCGCATCGCCTCAAGGACGACCCGAACACCTGGCCCTACGGCCGCTTCTCCATCCATTGGAAGACATCCGACGGTGACCTTGACGCAGCGGACCTCGGCTACGGAGAGGCCACCGACGGATGCTTCACGGAGATAGCCGGCCAGTGGCACGGAGACGAATCCGGCATGGCCACGGCTGAGATTCCCAGCAGTGACAAGGCGGAGATCCGTATCGCCGGCGCCACGATCAAGGCCATCGTTGCCACCTGGAACACCGACACCACCACCACAAACGAAGACGCGCTCACCGTCAACGACGGCATCAACCTCGGCTTCGACCCTGTCGAAAACGCAGCATACGTATGGACCGACGACCCCAACAGCCGATTCGCCAGCCGCGCTTCGCAGTCCAACCTCAAAGGTGCCGTCGAGGAGGCCCTCTGCCGCAAACTCACTGCCGAGTTCAAGAGCAACAAAACCTGGAACTACACCCGCTGGGCCGTCGCCGTCTTCGACCCATATACCGGAACGCGCCAGTTCATCGGCTCAGGCACCTGCACTCCGTGAGCCTCTCGACGGCGGCGCAAGCTACCGTCTGTCACCCACCTCCATGAAATCTAGGCCATTCATTGAAAAGCCGCCAACAAAGTACGCGGCTCCAAAGGCGCTGCGCAGTGCGAGGAGTTCGGCCTCGGGCTGTTCTTCCTCGAGTCCGGCGGATGGCATGCATGAGGAGCTGATCGGCGACCTCCTGGGGGTCACGGCGCCCACCGTGACAGAAAGGCCCGAGGGCTGCCGTCCGGTCAGGAGGGCGGCGCGCTGGGGCGCATTCCCTCTTTTCCCTGATCTTCACCATCGCCGACGCCGCGAGGTAGATCCGTGCACCGAACACTGGTCCCCAGAGCTGGTCCCCAAGCCAACGTCTCGGAGCCCTCTCCCTTGTTGGAGAGGAGACGCTCGCGTCATCGCCGACGAAGAGCGTAGGCAAGCGCGTTGCTGCACGGGGATCGGGTAATTTTCAAGCGCCGCTGAATCACTCGGCTGCAGTTAGAGGGCGTCCGAAAAGCCCGTCAGCGGGCTGGTCTTGCGAGGCGCCGTATGAGGAGCATGGCCATGGTGAGGTAGATGGCGTTCTCCGAGCAGACGCGCAGGTACTCGTAGTCCTTCGACAGCCGGCGACACCGTCCCAGCCAGGCGAACGTCCGCTCTACCACCCAACGCCGCGGAACCACCGCGAAGAGGGCCACCAGCGGAGGCGATGTCCCGACCTTCGCCCAGGTCGAGCGGAATCCTCCGTCGCGGCGCTGCACGACCTCCACGGTGATACCGGTGGCTTCCTGGGCCCAGGTGTGGAAGTCGGCGCCGCGGTAGCCCTGGTCCGCCCACACGTGTCGCAGACGCGGGAAGGTCTCGGCAGCCCGGGAGAACAGCACCACGGCGCCGTCGCGATCACCGACGCTGGCCGGGCTCACGCAGGTGACCAGAACGGTGCCGCGGGTGTCGACGAGCAGGTGGCGCTGGATGCCGCTGACCTTCTTCCCTCCGTCATATCCGTGCAGGCCACCACGTTCACTGGCCCGGACGCTCTGGCTGTCGATGATGGCCGCACTGGGCGTGGGATCCCGGCCGAGACGCACACGCCCACGCTCGCGCAGTACCATCAACATCCGCTCCCACACACCTTCTTGCTGCCATCGCCGCCAGTAGTGGTAGACGGTCTGCCACGGCGGCAGGTCATGCGGCAGCAGTCTCCAGGCGCAGCCGACCCGCAGCCAGTACGCCAGCGCGTTGAGGATCTCCCGCCGCGTGTGTTTCGCCGGCCGACCACCGGGCTTGACCGCCGGAACCAGCGGACAGAGGATCTCCCACTCCGGATCGGACAGATCCGTCGAGTAACGGGTACGCAGCCCGCACACCCCAGCCCCCGAAAGTGCGCCACCACCCCGCTACCAGGCAACTTGCCCGCTGACGAGCTTTTCAGACGCCCTCTAGCCGCAATGCCGTTGCTTTACGGATCTGCGGGTTGGGGTCTGGTGATAAGGATGGCTTGTGTGCCGGTGCGGGTGGGCTGGGGCCAGTCATGGTGTTCAGGTCGTTTGAGCCGGTAGTTGGACATCTTGCGTTTCACGACGCGGGGCTGGCTGCGCAGGCGTCTGTTGGGCAGGAGCCGTTCCAGGAGGTCCTGCTCGAGTATCACCAGTGCTCTGACCAGGAGGTCAGGGGGAAAAGCTGCCCGGCGTGACGGTCACGCTGCGCCGGGCGGAGCGCAGGGTTTCGGTGAAGGAGACCCGGTCGGGGTCCAGGCCGCGGGTGGCGGCCGTTCTCAGCATCAGCTCGCGCAGAGCGTGGTGGACCAGCAGGTGTGCCCAGATCTGCTGGCGGACACCGTCAGGGGTTTTGCTGCTGAGCACGACCCGCGCTCCGCGCTGGTGGGTCTTGATCTCGGCGAAGACGGATTCGATCTCCCAGCGTTCGCGGTAGAGCGCGGCCAGTTGCCGGGCCGGATACCGTCGGGCATCCAGCAGGCTGGT